>JBBSIK010000304.1:0-4534 GCA_038232115.1 Chloroflexia bacterium | reverse complement strand
TCTTTCTTCGGTCTACCCATCTGCATCTCCTTTTTGCAAATGGTTATACCATACTCACACCTTTTGAGATAGTTACTAAATAGTGGCTCATCTTTTCCATAGAAAGGCATAACTTTGCAACTCTCTGCTGCCCCACTGCGTACATATCTTTGAAAGCCACAGTAATCCGCTTACATTTTGGACAGAAAATGGAGAAATATTATGGAAGGTTATACTCCTGATCCGGGAGCAGCGCCGCAACCCGGTAACAACGATCCCAACGCTACACGCTATTTTCAGAGCAGCGAAAGCACCGTTTCTCCGCCCGCCGATGTGTCTCGGCCTGAGATGCCTCGCCAGGCTGCTCCTGGAGCCGGTGCGCCCTACCCGCCACCGTATCCGCCGCAGTACCAACCCACAGGCGGGCCTCCACCTCCGGGCACTCCCCATCAGGGTCAGTATGGATATAACTCAAACCAGGTTCCGATGCATGCGCAGCCTGGCGTTCACCCGGCGGACAAGCACGACCGCGACCGCACAACGCTTGGCCTTATCCTGATCGGCGGCGGCGTCCTCTTTCTGTTGAGCCAGTTCTCGGCGTTCGGCAGCTTTGGCGACCTGATCCTGCTCTTCATAGGCGCGGCCTTTATGTACGCCTACTTCACCACAAAAGCGGGATACCGTATAGGCTTTCTCATCCCCGGCGCGATCTTGACGGGCATTGGAGTTGGCGAGATACTGGACCATTACGCCTTCTTCAGGTTGGGCGGCGACATGTCGGCCTTTACTCTGGGCCTGGGCTTCTGCGCCATTTGGTTCTTCGAGCGCAAGCACTGGTGGTTCTTGATCCCAGGCAGCATACTCGTCCTGTCGGGCCTCTCGACCATGTACCTGGTAGGCCGCATGTGGCCCCTGGTGCTCATCGGTATTGGCGTCTACCTGCTGTATGGCCAATCGAGGCGCAAAGCGTAAGGCGATTTCGGATTATGTACGTCCCAATCCAAATTCCAAAATCGCCACTGGCATATTCCTTGCTTGTTGCTATACCCGGCAAGTGAATGGCTCACTCTATACTGTAATTCAGGAGGATGGCAACCAATGACTAAAAGCGATTCGGGCGACAACCCCGAGCTTCAGATTGAAGATTATGGCAGCAGCGACTCCGAAGGTGGCTCAGGCCCCATGGGTGGCTCAGGGTCGCAGGGTGGAAGCGGCGCTTCTCCGGCTGAAAAGGGCGGTAAGTACAGCGGTGGCACCAGTGGCACCAGCAGCGGTAGCAACGAAGGTGAGTTTTTCGGCGAGTATCGCGACACCGGCACCGGCGTTGACCTCACCGAGGAGATGGAGAACACCGATGTGCGCTCCGGCCTCGTGAAAGGCGGCGAATCGGGTTCCTCCGATGCGGCAGGCCCCGGCCAGTACGGAGGGGACGCTGGGAGCCTAAATGAGGGCTAATCTCCGCGCCAGGCCTGTTTAGAAAGCGAAAATCCGAGCCACATAAGCTCGGATTTTTGCTTTCGTCTGACGTGAATAGCTTCTATTCCGGTTGCCTTCTCGCAAACAGGCGGAAGTCTATATCGGGGAAGAGGTTGTCGCGCTCACCATATTCGCGGGCCAGGCCTGCTGCCTGCTCCACGCCGTTTTCGCCCGATGCTTCTACTGCACCGGCCAGGTTGTTGAAGCGGCTTACGTGCTCTACAAAGCGGTCCGTGGCATACTGGCGGGCCTGCCCTGTTGTGTAGAGGAACTCCCAATCGCTCGCTTCGAGCAGCACCAGCTCGCGCGCTGCCTGATTGAGCGCCGCTTCCAGGTCGCCCGATACATAGCCGTAGTGCTCCACTAGGCCTTCCATGCGGCGTTCGGCGGCGTGTATCGCCTCCCACATCCACGATGTTTCGGGGTTGATCCAGGTGATATGCGTGCCCGCGTGGCCCCAGGAGCTTTCGGGCAGGTCTATCACGCGATTCGGCTTGGTCTCCTCCAGCCATTCGGAGGCCGTGACCATCTCCAGCTTGTCGTTAGCAGCCAGGCGTGTAAGCACCGCCTTGATGAACTGTACGCCCTCGAACCACCAGTGGCCGAATAGCTCGGTATCATAGGCCGAGGCGATCAGGCCCGGTTTGCCCCCACTCTTGACGTTGTACCAGCGGAACTGCTCCTCAAGTAGAGCTACAAAGTGATCGGCATGCTCCTCGACACGCTGCCCGGCCTTGTAAGGGTCGTAGGGCTGCTTGTATGCGAGGTCCACCTTGTTATCGGTTACCCGCCAGTACTGCAAGCCGTGTTCGGCATCTTTGCGGTGGAACTCACGGTATTCAGGATCGCCCGGATAGCCGATTTGAGCCGCCCACACCTGCTCGCCCACGGCGCGGTTGCGTCCCACAACCGCAACGTCTGAATCGCGCACGTAATACGACTGGAAAGTACCGCCTTCCTGCCACGCATGGCCCGCGCCGTCGAACGGTACCACGTGCCTCTCTGTGACAAAGCCCGCGCTCTCGTAATCCATTACCTCTACCATCTGAGCCACCTGCTCGTAGATGGCGGGGACAATCTCTAGCATGCGGGGCTTCTCTGTCACGATCTCACGCGTCTCGAACTCGGAGGCTCCGAGCACGGAGCTACCCTCAACGGCGCTGCTCTCGCTGAAGAACAGACTGAGGCCGCGCGCCTGCAACCAGCTTTCGATGCCGGGCCGCTCGTACTGCGAGCCGTCGGAGGCGGTAGCGTAATAGCCTGGACGATAGGCGCACTCAGGCAGCCAGATAGCGCGCGGCTCTTTGCCGAAGTGCCTGGTGGTGGCGCGCTTGCCTATTTCCAGTTGAGCCGTAATGGTCGAGTCGCGGGACATGAGCGGCAGGTAGGGGTGGGTGGATGCCGAGGTAAGTATCTCTACCACGCCGGCATCTTGCAATCGGCGCAGGCCCCTGATGATGTCCCGGTTGAAGCGGTTCTGAAAGGTATCGAGGACGTGTGTGTACAGATCCAGGTAGAAATGCGCCAGGTAGAGGAAGTGACTCTCGCCGCTTTTCTCAAACCGCTTTGCGTCCTCCATGGCCGCCTCGATTTCCTGCTGTAGATACGCCTCGAAGTTGCTGATTATCAGGGGGTCGGCCAGTTGCTCGGCCAGCACAGGTGTCACGCCAATCGTTATTCTTGCCGCGATTCCTTGTTCGTACAGGTCGGTAAGGGCCTCCAGCAGTGGCATGTAGGACTCCGCCATTACTTCATGCAGGTTTTCCTCGCCATGCGGCCACTTGCCCGCGCCACGGTAGAATGGCATGTGCGTATGCAATACAAATGTAAATCCACCCAGCTTCATATAACCCCCCGAATACGAGTTTTGAGTTTAGAACGTTAGCTTACGCGACCTTGTGACTTCGTACCTGCGCGATTTTGCTGAGAAGAATTGAGCTAATTCAGAACTCAACTCTCAAAACTAAAACGTAAACACTGCCATGACATCATTGACGTTGGTGCCGGTGGGACCAAGCATGAGAGCGTCGCCGGTTGCGGCAAGGTATGCGTAGCTATCGTTATTGGTGAGCGCGGACTGTGCGTCGAGGCCCATGACCCTTCCTCTAGCAACGGTTGTGCCGTCAACTATCGCGCCCGCGCTGGGAGAGACTCCATCTCCGCCGTCTGTGGCAAGGGAGGCGACCAGCACATCGCTGCCCAGACCGTCCAGGGCAATCGCGGCACTCAGCGCAAGCTCCGTGTTGCGCCCCCCAACGCCGTCGCCGCGCACGGTGACTGTGGTCTCGCCCCCAAACAGCAGGCAACTTGGCCTCGGCACCGGCCTGCCATAGCTAATGATTTCCTTAGCAAGTGCTGCCAGCACCACACCCACTTTCCGGGCTTCGCCTTCGATGTAGGTAGATATAATGAGCGTGTTCAGGCCGATACCTGCTGCTTTCTTCGCGGCGGCTTCCACGGCCAGGACGTTGCTGGTTACTATACTGTTCTCGACGCGCTTGAACAGAGGGTCGCCGGGCTTGGGCGTTTCCGGCAGGTCGCCATGCGCGCCCGCACGAAGTCTGACGAGCACAGAGGGTGGCACCTTGTCCAATAGGTCGTAGCGCCGAAGATTGTCGAGGGCACCGGAGTAGGTGGTGGGGTCTGGGGCTGTGGGACCGGAGGCTATAACGTCGAGTGGGGAGCCTGTAACGTCACTGAGGATGAGGGAGAGGACGCGGGCGGGCGCTGTGCTGCGAGCCAATTGGCCGCCGGAGATGCGCGATAGGTGCTTACGAACGCCATTTAGCTCATTGATGTTAGCTCCTGAGCGTAATAGTGCTGCTGTGGTGGCCTGCGCATCCTCCAACGTGACACCTTCAGCCGGGGCCTGCATAAGCGCCGAGCCGCCGCCGGAGATGAGGCAGAGCATGATGTCGTCCTCCCCCGCCTGGCTTGCTATCTCCAGCAGCCGCTCCGTGGCTTCTACTCCACGTCTATCCGGCACAGGATGGCACGCCTCAGCCAGTTCAACGCGGGCCAGGGGTACGCTGCCCGTGTGCCCATCCTTTACGATGACCAACCCTTTGGTGATTCTATC
>JBBSIK010000303.1:0-4563 GCA_038232115.1 Chloroflexia bacterium | reverse complement strand
CGCAGCACCGCATCAATCTGCGCGAGCTAATCCGCACAGCCGTCACAGTGTGCGACCTGCTTTACCTGCACCCTGATTATGCGCCGCAAGGCTTGCTGGATGAGTTGAAACGTGGGTTGCGGGTGTAATAGGTCAATAGATAGAGCTTTCTACATCTATCGTTTGGGAGACGGGGCGGCGCTTGAAGTTGTATGGTGATAGTACCCAAAGCTTGGAAGATGCTCATGCCCTGAAAGCCGCCTTGCCGCGCACATGGGGAGCCTTCTTTGGCAGGTACGGCAACTTCACGCCCGCACAGTTGGCCGCCATACCCCTCATCCTGGCGGGCGAAAACGTCCTTTTGTGCGCGCCAACCGCCGGTGGTAAAACAGCGGCGGTCATGGCTCCGCTCGTCGAACGTTACCTGCCGCAATCGCCCGGCGATCTCCCTCTCGGCCTGACCATCCTGTATATTCTACCAACGCGGGCGTTGATCAGTGACCTGTGGCTGCGCTTGCGAGTTGCATTCGAGACTCTGCGCGTGCGGACCACTGTAAAGACGCACGACCTCAACCTGTTCGACCCTCAGCGCCCATCCGAAGTGCTGCTCACCACACCGGAGTCGCTCGACGTGCTGCTGGCAAGCTATGCGAAGTTGCTGGCGAACGTGCAAGCCGTTGTTGTGGACGAGGCGCACACCTTTAGCGGCACAGTACGAGGGGACCACGTGCGGGCGCTCCTGAGCCGCCTGCGCCAGGTGCGCGCCCACGCTGTGCGTAAGGGTGATGCCGAAAGCGAGCAGATGCAGTATGTAGGGCTTTCGGCTACTCTGGCCCGGCCGCAAGAAACTGCCCGGCAGCTCTTTGGCGGGGGCCATGTGATACAGGTGGCGGGCAGGCGCACCTTGCAGGCCGAACAAATTGCCCTGCAATCCGATTCGCCCGATGCGCTCATAAGCTACTTGAACCTCTTCCGGCAGCGGGGCTGGCGCAAGGCACTGGCCTTTTGCAATACCCGTGCCGAGGTTGAAAGCTACGCCGCCGCTGTGCATGACTCCGGGACGCCTTTCGGCAACGAAGTGTACGCTCACTACTCCAACCTGGCGTGGGAGCGCAGGCGCGAGATAGAGCAGAGCTTCGGCACTTCGCAGGCGGCGATCTGCTTCGCCAGCAGCACATTGGAGCTTGGGATTGACATCGGTGACATTGACATAACACTGCTGATCGGTGCGCCCGGTAGCTTGGAGGCCTATGCCCAGAGAATAGGGCGCGCAAACCGACGCAGTCAAACAATCCGCACAGCCTGCTTCTATCGCACTCCCCTGGAAAGTGTAAGCTTCAGCGCACTCCAGGCTTGACAAGAGAGCGCTCAGACATTGGAGATAGATGAGTTCTCCAGTTTTCGACCCTCCGTCGGCATACAGCAGATATTCAGCCTGCTAAAGCAAAGCCCAACGGGGGCTGTGCGCTTGAACCCCCTGGCAGAGCTATTCAGTGGTATGCTCTCCTCTGACAACCTGCGCGAAATCGTGGGTAAGCTGCAATCGCTTGGCTACCTCAAGAGTGGCAGGGCAGGTGAGTATCGCCCCGGTGAGCGTCTCAATCGCCTCTTCGACCTTCAGGCGACGGAGCACGCTCCCTTGAGCATCTACAGCAATATCGAGATGTCGGGCGCCGGGCAGATCAAAATCCGTGACCACCATAGCCGCCGGGTGGTGGCCCGCGTAGACCGGCAGTGGTTGGAGCGAGACGTGCTCACTCTCGAAGGGAGACCTTTAGAGATAGAATGGTACGATGGTGAAGCGCTGTGGGTCTCAGCTTATAGAGGGGGTGACGCAGCCAGCCGTTTGCGATATATGTCGGCGCGGCAGGTGCTAGGGTACACATTGGCGCAACTATTGCCTGCTCAACTCGGCCTGGAGCCGCGAAAAGCCACTTTAATCTCTTATGAGGACGGCTGGCTGTTGTTTCACTGGCTGGGAGACGTTTACGGGCGGGCGCTGCTGGACCTCATGTCCTACACGCTGGCTGTAGAGGAAACAGTGCAGCCGGGGCTATGTCTGAGGTTGTGGGATGAGCCACGCACACTACCCCCATGCGAGCCGGAACGGGTCCGCCGCTACTTGCGCGACCATTACAGGCGATACGAGCCTATGCTGGCGTTAGGCGCTTACCACTCTCTGTTGCCTGCCAATTTGCGCCGCCGGGCAGTGGAGGCGCAGTTTGGCGTAGAGCAGTTTGTCCGGGCGACAAATAGCCTGAGCATAGAGCGCGCCTCAGAAGATGCCACGCAAGAGCTAGGGGAACTGATTATATAAGATGGATGTGGATCGTGTGTGGGAGTGGGAGGTGTGTAATGCCGCTTATTGAAGTAGTTTATGAAAATGGCGTATTTCACCCACTGCCCAGGATGACATCTCGTATCCCAAACGTGAGCAGATGCCATAAGCCTTACTTCTCCCTGCGGCGAGAAGAGAGATGCAGCAACTCTGCCGCCTTTCGTTTGGCCTCTTCAGGGCGGTCGTAGTGGGCCGTAGTTTGCACGTTGGCGTGTGCACGGTCATCCTGGCAACAGTGGCAATGTCGGCTCCCTTGTCCAACAGGTTGCTGACGAAGGTACGACGCAGGTCGTGAGGGCTTGATCCCGCAATGCCTGCTTCCGCAGCCCGCTTGCGCAAGACATAGAACCTTGTGTCGCTAAATTACCAACCACACCCCGCACGCCTGCAACAGCGCGCTTACATGCTTGGCGGGCCACTGGGTCAGCTTGCGGCGACTGTCGGTGGGCGAGTGGGTATCGGAGCCGCTTGACATAAGCAAATTGTTGTCGTTGCACAGTTTGAGGTAGTAAGCCGAGTCATAGGAGGAGTGGTAGGGGTGCCACACCTCGAAGCCCATCAGACCGGTGTCTATCATGGCGCGCAAGGTCTCTTCGTTGGGCGGGTTGAAGCCGGGTTCGGCGCGGGCGGGGTGAGCGAGGATGGGAATAGCGCCTGTGTCGCGGGCACGGGTAATCATGTCACGCATTTCGGGCAGGGGCAAGAAGTCCACACCGACCGCCTTGGCAAGTTCGTGGGCCTCTTTCATGTTGGGTGCGTATTCGTGCTTGATGATCGCTTGAAAGACGTGGTAGGGGGCTAGCGGCTGGCCTTTGCTGCATATCGCCAGCACCTGTGGATCAATCGGCTTGCCCTGCTTCGCCAACTCCTCCATGCCGTTCGCGCAAATCTCGGCGTATTTATCTCGCGCCTCATTGAGCGGCCCCACAAAGCGGTCGTTCGCCAGGTCCACGTTGTACACGAGCATATGGTACTGAACCTCGTTCCACAGGCAGGATACCTCCACTGCCGGGATGACATGGATGCCGTACTGCGCGGCTTCCTCCTGCAAGGGGCGCACATTGTCCACCCTGTCATGGTCGGCCAGCGCGATTACCGAGAGCCTGGCATCGTGAGCCGCCCTTGCAAGCTCCGCCGGGGTGAAGCGCCCGTCCGACGCTGTGGTGTGCATATGCAAGTCAACGCTAGCATCAATAGGCATCGTGACATCCGTCAGCCGCCCGCTGCTCGTATCTCTAGCTATAATGCTGCTCATCCTTCCGCCTTACTAAAACCACTAAACGATTTCCAGGTCTTCCTCTACGTCCTCGACGCCCGCCACCGAGCCTGCTATCTGCTCAGCCTGCTCTATATCCTCCAGTGAATGTACCATGCCGTGTAGAAAGACAACGGCGTCCTTCACCTCTACTCTTATATTGAGGTCCGTGGTGTACGCATCAGTGGCGAGGGCGTAACGTACCTGCTGGGCGATTTGGTCATCATTAGTTAGCAGACGTACCGGCACGTCCTCCGGTTCATTCGGTTCTTCAAGGGAGGTGATGGAGAAGCCGCCCAGCATTTCGGCGTTGTTCAAGCCCGCCACCCTGATGACGGGGTCGGTGGGTGGGAAATACGGCTCGCCCTCCTCTATGGCCTCGATTACGTCCACCGTGCCGGGATCGCCCATGAAGTCGGCCTCCTCGCTCTCAACACGCCAGCTACTGTCGAGGTTTAGCACATCGGGATTGTTGCTGAGTTGCTCAGGCCGCCCATCGGGGTCGATCATGCTTTCCAGTTCCATATCCATCGGCGTGTCACCCCTTCTGATGTCGGCAAGCGAGTAGCTACTGGGCGACGCCATAGAATCATCTGCGCTCACGGGGTCCTGCTCAGGCGCGAGGCTACGCTGTTCGTCTTCAACGTCCCGGTTTCCCTTTGGCATGGGCGTTGGCCCCTGCGTCGTGCGGTTGTCCCGCGAATCTTGCTCATTGGAGTTGCGCGTATTGGGAGTGTCCATATTTTCCTCCGTGCCGGTTTTTACTGCTGGTTTTACTGCTATTGTAACATGAACATATACAGTTCCCACCGCTCCTGTTCTCACTTGCCACAATCGGGTGAGCGTCGAGTATACAGGAACCAGAAACCCGCGTAAATGTTCAGATTAGGGGTGTGGAGGGCTGGGAGAGTATGAAGAGGCACTCTGAGAAGGGGTTGAGGCCCTTAGCACGCCAGGTGCCGAAGAGGGAGGCGAGTGTCATGCGTGTGCG
>JBBSIK010000302.1:0-4563 GCA_038232115.1 Chloroflexia bacterium | reverse complement strand
GCGTTTTCCACTGCTTCGTTCCCTGTGAGGGCAATAAGCGCACCATCTTTGCCCTGCTCAGGCACAGCAAGCTGGCGCCTATACACAGGTGGAAGCGCGACCACATAGGTCACATTCAGATCCTCACCACGCGGCAGATGAGGAACATCCTCGAACGTCGCAAGCTGCACGTGACCAAAGTTACCTTCTCATTTCACATCCTGGGTCAGATACACGACGTGTTCGACTACTGGCGGCGAGAAATGCTGTCGCGGGACGACGTGAGGGGCTGGCAGCGTACCGTCGTAAAGGGCATCAGCCGGGCGGTTTTCATCCCAACATGGCGGCTGGCCTACTATGAAGACACTTTGCGTGAGAACAGCCCGGCGGCAATCGGCGTGCATATTACATGCCGGAGTGTAAAGTAGCATGATGGCATGGCACCTTTTATAACCCCCTGGCAAGACGCCTAATAAACTGCCACTATATCACGTGAAAAACAGACCTTCTCTACAATCTCTCCTCTCCTGGTTAGCGGCGGCGCTAGTGCTTCTGGGCGTGTGGTTCCTTCCCTTGCCCGACCCTATCTTCGGCGGCGAACAGCTTTCCGCTACTCGCATGCCCGATACGCGAGCCAAAGCCAACGCCGCGATAACAAATTTCCAGCAGGCCAAGAAAGCCTACTACGATTTCATCCAGTCCCACGATATGGCCGTTATCTCGGCCACTCTGCACAGCGACATAGCGCAGCTCAAAGCCAACTCTGCCGACCTCGGCAAGCGGGCAGCCCTCCGCGACCAGGCCGTGCAGGTGCGTGACTACACAGCCGCGCTCTATAACTACGGCAAAGCGGGCGACGACCTCTTTCCCACGCTACGCTTCTATGACGATGAGCTGATGTCGTACACGCGCTCCGCCACGCCGCCCACAGACGAAGTACGTGCCTGGACATACCCGCTGGCCGACATTTTGAGGCTGTACCCGCCTCCGGTGGGCGACCTCATGCCCGACCCACCCTGGATCAAAGCCGATACAATAAAGGGCCAGCTTGACTCGATCAACAATCACATCGCGCAACTCAATCCTGACCCGCACGCGGGAAACGATAATGCTGCCCAGATAGCTGACGGCATCAACCAGGATGTAAAAAATATCTGGGAGAGTGGCCGCTCGGTCGAGGAGGTGGGCTTCCAGCACACGAAGTATCTCGAACGTCTGCTGACCTACGACTCCAGGATACAAGGCTTTGTGCAGACAGGTGGAGGTGCCACGTTATCTCCTGGACGGCAGGCCCTGGCGATGGGTCTGAACGTCATCGCCGGGCTGCTGCTGGTGGGGGGGGTGGCATTTCTCCTGCTGCCCAGGATGCGCGGGATCAAGGTCGGGGCGAGAAGTTGAGCGATATAGCCACCAGGCCGGTACCTAGCCCGGCCTACGACCGCACGCCGGACGTGTCGGCTAATCCACTACGAGAGATATTAGGCTCCGAAGCAGCCGTGCTTATTGCCATGCTAATCAGCCTGGGCATCTTTTACTTTGTGCCCGCGCTCCCGGTCAGAATGGTTGGCGGCGCAGCCTTCTTTGCACTTACTCTATATCGCATCAATATGAGCCTGGCGATGGTCGCCCTGACCGCGCCACTGCTGTACCGGTTCTATCCTATTGGCAGGCTCTATTTTTCGGTGGCCGAATTCATCATCCTGTGTGCTACGGCGGCATGGGTGCTACGCGACGGTCTCACACTGGTACGCACCAAACGGCTGCCCGCGATCATGCCGATGCTAAGGCAACGTGCGGTGTGGCTCTCGCTCCTGTTTGGCGTGATCGGGACAGCCTGGCTGCTCGTGCCGGATAGCGCCCACAGACAGTTCGCGCTCCGCGAGTTCCGAGTCACCATATTCGAGCCTGTGCTCTTTTTCCTGCTCATTGTGCGGTGGCTCCATACCGAGCGTGACGTGTGGCGCACCGTTGGCGCATGGCTCGTGGGCGCTGCGGTCATCGGCTACATCGGTGTGGAGCAGTTCCTTTTCGGCAACGCCTGGAATATGGAAGGGGTGAACCGCGTGTCGTCCGTATATCCCAGCGCCACAGCGTTCGGTATATACGAAGGCCGCGCGCTGGCGCTCGGCATCGTACTGGTCTACTTTTTGCCGGCTATCTGGCGACGCTGGAGAATCGCGGCGGGCCTGCTCTCCGGCATAATGGCACTCGGAGTGCTCTTTAGCTTTGCGCGTGGAGCCTGGATAGGGGTGTTCGCGGCGCTCGCAGTGGTGGCGTATCTCACTCGCAAACGCGCCCTCGTCATGTCACTCATAGGCGTGGTTGCGGCGGCGCTGGTGGCATTGATCCCACTCACCCTGTTCAATGTCGAGCGTATCACCTCTATCTTCAACTTCGGCTCAGAGTCGAACACGGGCGTGGCGAGAGGCGTGATCTGGAGCGCGGCGCTCAGGATAATTCGTGACCATCCTATCCTTGGTATCGGGCAGGACCAGTTTCTCTATCAGGACAAGAGCTACGGGGTCCCGCAAGCCCGCCTGTTCACCACGTCCCACCCTCACAACTGGATACTCGATTTCTGGCTGCGGCTGGGCCTGCCGGGACTACTCTGGATGGTGGGCGCACTCACCTACTTCTTCCGCCAGTGCTTTCAGCTATGGAAGCGCCACGCCGGTACCGCCCTGGGTGCTCTCGCCCTCGGCCTGCTCGCCTCAATGGTAGACTTCGCCGTCCACGGCCTGCTCGACATGGCCTACTTCACGATGGACCTGGCCCTCACCTTCTGGCTCACCATGGGCCTGATGGTACTGCTCAAGCGGGGCGTGTCGGGGGCTAGGGACTAGGGGCTGGTGATCACGGGCTAGCAAAGAACCCCCTTCTAAATCTTTGCGCGTTCTTTGCGCCTTTGCGTTTCCGTCTCCTACCAGCCCCTAGCCCCTAGCCCCAGCCCCTGGTCCCTAGCCCTACACATGCGCCTCTTCTCGGTGTTTGCGCGCTTCTTCAATCACCTTGTCGGCTACATGAGCAGGCACGGGTTCGTAGTGGTTGAACTCCATGCTGAAAACGCCGCGACCCTGGGTGATGGAGCGAAGGTCGCTCACATAGCGCTGCACCTCGGCAAGCGGCGCGAGGGCATCAATGGCGGTGAAGCCGTTGCCTTGAGGGTTCATGCCCAGCACGCGCCCACGTCGCCCGTTCAGGTCGGACATGATGTCGCCTGTGTAGTTGTCGGGCACCATGATGTGCAGCGTCATCACCGGCTCCAGCAGCACGGGCTTACCGGTCTGCATGCCATCTCTAAACGCCTGGTTCGAGGCAAGCTTGAACGCCATTTCGGAGCTGTCTACAGGGTGGAAACTGCCGTCATACAGCACAGCCCTGACGTTCACGACCGGGTACCCCGCCAGCACGCCTTCCGCCAACGCCTCACGAATACCCTTCTCGACCGCAGGGATGAAGTTCTTGGGCACGGCCCCGCCTACGATGCGCTCCCCGAACTCGAACTCACCTTCGGGTAGCGGCTCAAGCTCCAGCACGACATCGGCAAATTGACCATGCCCGCCGGTCTGCTTTTTGTGGCGGTAATGCGCCCGCTCTACTTTGCTTGTGATCGTCTCGCGGTAGGGCACCACGGGCAAGCCGACCGACACCTCAACACCGAACTTGCGCTTCATGCGGTCGGCGACGATTTGCACGTGGCTCTCGCCCATCGCGGAAAGCACCGTCTGCCCGGTAATCGGGTCTTTACCCACACGTATGGTGGGGTCTTCCTCGATCATGTGGTGAACAGCACTGCCCATCTTGTCGAGGTCCGCTTTGGTGCGAGGGGCGACTGAAGCGGAGAACACAGACTCCGGAAAGACCACAGGTGGCAGGATCACGGGATTGCCAACGGCGCAGAGCGTATCGCTGGTCTGCGTTTCGACTAACTTTACCACGACGCCAATATCGCCTGCCGAGAGTTGCTGTATCGGAAGCTGTTCTTTGCCGCGCATTATGTAAATCTGCCCTATCCGCTCCTCCACGTTGCGGGTGGAGTTCAGTACATGGCTATCGGAGCGGAACGTTCCCGAAAAGACGCGGAAGTATGTCTGCTTCCCGAACTGGTCGCGTATGGTCTTGAAAACCAGGGCCGTGAGGGGCGCGCCGTCGTCAGGTTGGAGGCGGACCTCGTCGCCCGTAGCTGGGTTCGTGCCTGTGGTCTCGCCCATATCAGTGGGGGAAGGAGCATAGGTCACAAGCGCGTCCAGTAGTTGCGAGATGCCGATGTTCATGGCTCCCGACGCGCAGAGCACGGGCACAATGTCGCCGTTCTTGACGCCGTTCCTGAGCGCGGCATCTAGCTCCTCGAAGGACAATTCTTCGCCCTCCAGGTACCTCATTGTGAGATCGTCGTCGGTCTCCGCGATGCGCTCGACGAGCCATTCACGGCCCCGTTGGGCGTCTTCTTTCAGGTCGTCAGGTATGGGGCCTTCCGTAAATTTTCCGCTTGTATTGCCCACTTCGTAGAGATAGGCCTTCTGGTGGAGAAGGTCTACCATGCCGATATATGAGTGTTGAGAGCCGATAGGCAGGTGTAAGGGC
>JBBSIK010000301.1:0-4579 GCA_038232115.1 Chloroflexia bacterium | reverse complement strand
GGAGCCCTGCAATACCTGATGAGGGCTGCCTAACGACACGAAGTTGCTGCGGTTTAGCCATCGTTAGGACGCTTGAAGCTTCACAAGGGAGATTGCGAGTTCTTAGTTCTGACGCTTCCGCCCCTCTTCCCACGTGTGGGGAGAGGGGAGAAAAGAAAAGGATCCAGATTGGGGACACCCGCCGCCCATCAATGATGGGCACCCGCTCGTCAGGGGAGTACCCCTGCACCCCCTCCTGACGACTTTGAATAGACCCTGATTCCCCTCGTCCACTTTGACAACGATCCTGCTTCTCGGTATAATATTGTCGTCCCTATAATGGGCGATATTTGTTGCCCGGCGAGCAGTGATACGGCGAGGTAGCTCAGTGGCAGAGCAGGGGACTCATAAGCCCTTGGTCGGCAGTTCAAATCTGCCCCTCGCCACTACCAACGAGGTAAGGCGAGGTAGCTCAGTGGCAGAGCGGACGGCTCATAATCGTTAGGTCGGCAGTTCAAATCTGCCTCTCGCCACCAATCGTGAACCCAGTCCTTTGTGGGCTGGGTTTTTGTTTTTGAGGGCCTGGCGACATATACTGGTAAAAGATTCATGAGCGAGCGTACACAACAAACCGGTCTGCCGGGTCTTCTCCTCCGCGAGGCCAAAGCGGCAGGACTTGAGGATATGCTGCTGCACGCACCGCTGATCGTGGGCGTGTCGGGTGGAGCTGACTCTCTGGCGTTGCTGCACGCGCTCTGCAAGCTTCGTGGCGAGAGTGCGAGCGAGACTCTGCACGTGGCGCACCTGGACCACGGCTTTCGGGGCGAAGATGCGGCAGAGGACGCTCGATTCGTCGCCAGGACTGCGGAGAGGTGGGGCTTACCATCTACGGTGCGGCGGTTCGACGTGCCGGCTTATGCCCACGCACAACGGCTTTCCCCTGAAACGGCAGCCCGTCGCGTCCGTTATACTTTTCTAGCGGGTGTCGCTAACACCACAGGCGGCACCGTAACCGTTGCCCATAACGCAGACGATCAGGCAGAGACGGTGCTTATGCACCTGCTGAGAGGTAGCGGCACCGGTGGGCTTGCGGGAATGCGGCCCCTCGGACTAGTGCCTGTACCGGTGGAGGATGCGTCATTGGCAGGGTTGTTGGAGGGCAATTGCCAACCAACGCTGCGCGTTTTCCGCCCACTACTCTCCGCCTCGCGCGCTCTTGTGGAAAGCTACTGCCTGATGGAATCGCTAGAGCCACACAGGGATGCCACTAACCTGGATACGACGTACCGCCGCAATCTGGTCCGCCACCACGTGCTACCCGCACTGGAGGAGCATTTCCCAGCGGTGAAAGCCCACCTGAACGACCTTGCGAATATAGCCGCAGCTGAAGATGAATGGTTGGAGGGGTTGGTCGAGCAAGAGTGGCAGCGCCGTGTTACTGCCCCACAGGTCGGTGAGCCGCTTGCCTTCACTGTAGCAGGTTTTACGAGACTAACTCTGGGGCTTCGTCGTCGCTTCGCCAGACGCGCGCTCAAAATAGTCGCAGGCACCCTCAGCGATTTCTCGTTTGACCGCATAGACGAGACCGTTTCGGTGCTGAGCGGAGGTTCCGGCAGTCTCACGGCTGCCGATCTCCCGCACGGCATCAGGGTCACGCGGGTGGGAGATACTGCTACAGTCTGTACCCGCGAGGGCACGGCAACCCTAAGCATTAGCGCCAATCGCATCGATTGGCCCTGCGTCCTGGCCGGCGAAACGTCACTCGTGGGGTTCCCAGCCTCGATTGATATGGGCGCAGGGTGGGTGCTCGAAGCTGCTCTGAGGCAACATGGCACAGACATCTGCGGCCCAGGCGACTACCTGGCTCTGTTCGATTGGCATGTGCTCCAGGCCCTGGGCACTCCGGTACTTAGGACGCGCAAGCCGGGCGACACAATACAGCCCTTTGGCATGCGGGGGCATAAGAGCTTGCAGGACCTGTTCGTGGATGCTAAAATCCCCAGGTGGGTGCGCGACCATCTTGCCGTTATTGCTCTGCCTGCTCCACACAGCGAAGTACTGTGGGTGCCGGGTCCAGATGGCAGAAGGTCGGCGCTGGCACCCGTAGGAGAGCACACGAAGCAGGTGCTGGCTCTGGGGTTTGTCAGGGCCGGTGCGAGTCGAAAGCTGTGAGGTGAGAAGTGAGGCTTTCGACTCGGCATGGCTCTCGGAACTTTTAATTTTCGACTCCATTCGGTGAGGAGGTCAAGTTGTCGCGGGATTTACGTGAGGATATAGCTCATATACTTGTGACAGAGGAACAACTGCAAGTAACAATTGCGGAGATGGGCCGTAAGCTGTCGGCGGAGTATCGGGGCAAGGACCTGCTGCTGGTAGGTGTGCTGAAGGGCGCTATCATGTTCATCGTAGACCTTGCACGCGCCATAGAGCTGCCGCTGACCATGGACTTTATGGCGGTGGCTTCCTACGGCGCTTCCACTAGGAGTAGCGGCATCGTGCGTATTCTCAAGGACCTGGATATGTCCATAGAAGGCAAGCACGTGCTGATCGTGGAAGACATAATAGATAGCGGCCTGACCCTGAACTACATCCTCGATACTTTGCGTACCCGCAACCCTGCCTCCATCCGCGTATGTGCGCTGCTAAATAAGCCTTCACGCCGCCGCGTGGACGTGTCAGTAGACTACGTTTGCTTCGACATACCGGACGAGTTCGTGGTGGGGTACGGCCTGGACTACAACCAGATTTACCGCAACCTGCCGTTCGTGGGGGTGCTCAAGCCGGAAACCTACCTGCGAGACGGCGAGGACCAAGCAAACGAGGGGGAGGCCGCTGAAGCTGCCGTCGAGTAGCCGCAGCAGGGGTTTGAAGCTCCTGCCCCCACTCTTTTTCCTCGTCTGGGCGCTGGTCTTCACATACCCTCTTGCGCTCCACATGACCGATAACGTTGTTCTGTCCAGAGGTAGCGATGCCTGGCTGCACCTGTGGGACCTCTGGTGGGTAGATAAATCGCTGGTGGACCTGCACCATAATCCCTATACCACCACCTATCTCTACTACCCTACCGGCCTCAACCTGTATTACCATTCACTTGACTTGCTGAACGGGTTGGTATCTACCCCGCTCCAACGCCTGTTCGGCCTCACTGTCTCGTTCAACCTGCTACTCCTTGCGAACCTCACGCTTGATGGTGTGGCCTCCTATTGGCTTTGCAAGGAGCGCACGGGCTCGGCAGGCGCGGGGCTGGTGGGCGGCGCGCTGTTCGCATCCGCCCCTCTCCTGGGCACGTCGGTGAACCTCGGGCAACTGGACGAAGTGACCGCCTGGTGGGTGCCACTTTACATGCTGGCGCTCCTGCGAGCGTTGGACAGCCCAGGCCTCATCTGGCGCAAGGGAGGAGGGCGAAGGGCCGCGCTGTGCATGGGATTGTGCCTGGCAGGCGCTTCGCTGGCGACCTGGTACTTCACCGCGGGCCTGGTCATATTTACCATCTTCTTTGTGCCCTGCTATCTGTGGAGCAAAAATGCGGGAGGAGTTCGCCCGTACTTCACTCGACTGTCCAACGCGGCAACGAAGATCGGCCTGGGAGCGCTACTTTTTGTCGTACTGCTGAGTCCCCTGCTCTGGTCCATGGTGAAGGAGCGGCTATCCGGGGCCACCTACATGCTGCCCTCACTTCGCACCACTATCATCAACTCTGCCGACCTGCTCGCACTGTTCGCACCCCCTCGGCTCGACTTGCCCACGATCAATGTCCATAACAGCACTGTAGCTTTGGGATATGTAGCTATATCCCTGGGGGCCGTCGGCCTTCTTACACGCAGGAGAAGCCTCTGGCCCCTGGCGGTGGCGATGCTGGCAGTGCTGGTAATGTCACTGGGGCCTGTACTACTGGTGGGGGGTAGTGATACCGGCGTGCCCATGCCATATGCTCTGCTCAACAATGTGCCGTTCATTGGAGCCTCGCGTCAGCCCTTGCGGTTCGTGGCTACAGCAGGTATGGCGTTGGCCCTCCTGGCCTCCTATGGCTTCGCGTGGCTCATGTCGCATGTGAGGACGCCCAATGCGCGCTCCGCTATGGTGGCGGTGGCTCTGCTGCTGGTCGTGCTGGAACTATTCGACATCCCTCGCGTGTTACAGAGTACGCAGAGTGGCCGCGCATATACCTTCCTCAAGAATAGGCAGGGGGATGGAGCGGTGCTGGAGGTGCCTGCCGAGAAATACTCCGCGCTATCTTTGCTGCACCAGGCGGCGGACGAGCGGCCAATCATTGGCGGCTATACCTCTCGCCACTTCCCTTATCCTTTCGCAGATGCCGCGCCCGGAGTGGCCCAACTGTTGAGCGCGGACCCTGCGCCTCTCCTGGACCCCGATGTGCTGATCCCCTCCGTGGCGGATACGGCGCTGGCAAGCCTCGACTACTATAACGTGCGCTACATCGTCGTTCATAAGACTGATCTTGCCACAGGCAGATACGGGAAATTAGAGGACGTGCTGAATGCGCTGTTTGGCGGTAGCGAGCCGGTCTACGAAGATGTGGACGTGAAGATTTACGAGACCCCCAGAGCACAGGCGAGCGACTCGCGCGGCAAATTGCCGG
>JBBSIK010000300.1:0-4596 GCA_038232115.1 Chloroflexia bacterium | reverse complement strand
GGCGTCTTAGGCCCATTTGTTATTGCGGGAGTGCTGGCTTATATCTTCAGCCTGGTAGTAGACAGGATTCAAGAGCGGCTGGGTTGGCCGCGTGGGCTGATAGTGGGGCTGATGTATCTGATCGTGCTGGGCGCGCTGGGTATTGGGCTTTACTTCAGCGCCGAAGTCATTTTCGAGCAGACACGGCAGTTCATCACCGGAGGGCCTGACATCGTGGAGCGGGGCCTGCGCCAGGTGATGGGCAACACCAGCTATACCTTCGGCGAGCAGACATTTGATGCTCATACACTAGCTATGCGTCTCAATGAGGCTACCGCAGCCTACTTCGGCGGCGGCGGCACCGGTGGCGGCGACGCGCTGCACCTGCTGAGAGATGTAGCAACTCGCCTGCTCGATACGCTACTGGTTATTATTGTCAGCTTCTACTTGCTCCTGAGCGGCAATAGCCTGGGGGCGTATCTGCTCAAGTTCGTGCCCGCTGATGGGAGAGCGCGCATAGGGTACATAGCGGGGCGCATCCACACCGTGCTAGGCGCGTACCTGCGAGGGCAATTGATCCTGATCGGACTAATGTCGCTCGTATCGTTCCTGGTGCTGCAATTCGTCTTCAACGTGCCATATGCCGTGCCGCTCGCCATACTGACGGGCTTCCTCGAAATACTGCCGCTACTAGGCCCTGCAATCGCGGCTGTGCTGGCTTCAGGGGTTGCATTGTCGGCACATGGAGCGGGCGCGGCTATTGGCGTGATAGTAGCCTATTTCATTCTCAGGCAGCTTGAGGACCAGCTTGTGATGCCGATGGTCGTGGGCAGGGCCGTGGAGTTGCACCCTGTTGCCACTATATTCGCCGTGCTGGCGGGTGGAGCCATGGCGGGCGTGCTGGGTATGCTGTTGGCTGTGCCCGCAGCCGCCGCCATCAAGGTGGTCCTCGACTTCCTCTACCCAACAGACCCCGATAAAGCGATGGCCCAGGCCCAACCCGGCCTCAATGTAGCCGCGAAAGAAGCCGAAACACGCGGCGAAGACTCCGCCGAGGCCGCCTCAGCTCCTACCTCGTAAGGTTTGGCAGAGACGAAACGCAAAGACGCAAAGGACGCGCAAAGGTTTTTGCTGTTTTCTCTCAAGTAAATGGCAGGGGCCTGGAGTTTAGGCTGCAAGCTCTCTAAACCCTTCTTAATCTTTGTGCGTTCTTTGCGTCTTTGCGTTTCGTCATCGACTCCCACGAGACGCCTCGATGTCTGTGTTATACTAGCTTCGATGGCAAGGCAATCGCCCAAAAAAGGAAGTTCGACGGCCCGCGACAGTGCTGTGGGGGATACCCGGCAAATACCTGTGGTAGAAGGCCCCACGCCCGCACCGGTGGCTACACCCACGCCTGCACCGACCCCTGAACCTGCACCTCCAAAGAGGATGGTAGGGACAGCTAAAATAGATGGCGTGAAAGTCGAACCCACAAACGAAGACGCGAACGAAGCCACCAAAGTAGACGCGCCAACCACTGCCGCTATGCACCCACCCGCCGTACAGAACGGCTCAGCAGTCGAGGGCAGCGTGCCGCAGGAAACGGTGCCGATGCCGGTTGCATCATGGACCGGCACGCAGGTAGTCGTTCCATCGGGGCCGGAAGCGCCAAACAAGCCCCCTCCTCTTCGCAAGAGAAAGACTGCCGACCCCAGGATACCTGTCACCCGCCAGATGGAAACTGTGGAGCGCCCAGGTTTGCTCACCACGGAGTTGAGGCGCGCCCTACCACCGTGGGCATTACCACTGCTAACGTTCCAGCCTTTCAGCGTGTGGCTTGGCGCGCGCATCGGCCTGACCCTGCTGGCGCTGCTCGCGGGCATTATGCTGCCTAGCCTTGCTCCAAAAGGCACAGCCAACTGGTACGACGCCCCTGGAGGCCCACCACTCACGGACGTAGTAGATCGTTTCGCGGGCGTGTGGACGCGATGGGATGGGCAGTGGTATCTCAAAATCGCCACCGAAGGCTACAAGTCCGACGATGGCTCGGCTGCCTTCTTTCCCTTGTACCCGTGGATACTACGGGCTACAGGCTGGCTGGCGGGGGAGCGGTACATCTGGGCGGGCATACTCATATCGGGCGTCTTCTTTCTGGCCGCGATGGTGCTTCTCCACCGCCTGGTGCGCCTCGACTTCCACCCGGAGGATGCGAGCCGCACCACCTTCTACCTGGCGGCCTTTCCGATGGCCTTTTTCTTCTGGGCCGTGTACAGCGAGTCGCTTTTCCTGATGCTGGCGGTGCTGACCCTGCTCGCAGCGCGCACTCACCGGTGGTGGCTGGCGTCAATAGCCATTTCTCTGGCGGTGTGGACGCGCTCGATAGGCCTGCTGCTCCTGTTGCCGCTTGCATGGGAGCTGTGGCGAGCCTACCACCCGCCCATGCCCACCGATCCCAGAGCTATGCCCCCTGCGAGGCCTAACCCTTTCAGCCTCTTCTCGCTGGCACTGCCGGTGGTGTCGCTCATCGGCTTCCTGCTGTTCGCATCATTCCGCTTCGGCGACGCGCTGGCACCTATCAACGCACAGACAGGTTGGAACCGCCACTTCTCCTGGCCCTGGCAGACGGTGGCCGACAGCTTCCGCGCAGCCACCGACATGGCTTTCAGCTTCCAGCCTGAGAACCAAAGCTGGACCTATTTCGGCTCGCTCGTGCTTGCGCTATTCCTGGGCGTGCTCTCGATACGCTGGCTGAGGGGCAGCTACAGCCTCTATCTGTGGACGGGTATCCTCTTCCCGCTATTCTCAGCCACGCCCCACAATCCGCTGCTGTCGTTCCCGCGCTTCTTCATCGTGCTCTTCCCCGCCTTCATCGTGCTGGCTCTCATAGGCCGCAACCGCTACGCCCACCAAGTCATCCTCTGGACGAGCCTCCTCCTGCTGGCGCTCTTCACGATACGGTTCGTGAATTGGTACTGGGTGGCGTGACAGAGAATAGTAACGCAGCCATCTGTGCCCTGGATTCACTTACAGGTTACAAATACCGGTCAGCTAAACGCAATTAAGCATTAAACATTAAGAATTAAACATTCCTGGAGGGACGAGGTGTTTGGACAACGCCTGGGCACAGGGGACGACGGATATACAGACCTATTAGGCGCGGAGAGGGTCGCCAAGTATGATCTGCGGCCTGAGACGTATGGCACGCTCGATGAGGCCAGCAGCGCGATGGGGTTGGCTCGCGCTCTGTCTTCGCAGCCTCGCGTCAAGGAGATATTGCACCACGTTCAGCACGACGTTTACCTGCTGATGGCCGAGGTAGCAGTGCCCCTCGACGTGCTGGAAAAGCTGCCTTATCGTGTCACTGAGGAGCAAAACAACTGGCTCGATACCACGATCACGGAGCTTGAGCACGACGTGCAAATGCCCAGGCAGTTCATTATTCCGGGGGCAAGCGCCGCCTCTGCCGCCATAGACGTGGCCCGCACCATCGTCCGCCGGGCCGAGCGCCACGCTGTGCGCCTGGTCCACGAAGGCCAGATGCCCGCAGGCCAGGTGCTCCGCTACCTGAACCGCCTCTCCTCCCTCCTCTTCATCCTCGCCCGCTACGAGGAGCACGCATCAGGGGTGCCGTTTGATATAGCGAAGAGGTGAATCGTATTGCCTGGTGATTACCCACATCTGCAATTGCACCCAGCGACTAAAGTCACGGGCAACCATTACGAAGTCCGCATGGCGGACTAAGCCTGGTTACAGTGCCAGCTTAGTCGCCGCAGGGCGACTTTGTAACTGTTGCCTGCGGTTTCAACCGCCGGGTGCTAGCCACTATCTGAGATATGGGTAATCACCAGGTATTGCGTATTGCGTAGGGAGGTTCGCTAAGGATAAGTCACTGAGGAACAATAGAGGCTGTTTAGAAGGCATGGCACAACCTCATAGATGAGAAGAGAGAATATCTCCGATGAACATTGTCAATGTTGGGTATCGCTCGACCAATTATTACGTGCTGGCAGATAGCGCGCCTAGACTTCTTATAGACGCGGGATGGCCTGGTACGCTTTCCACAATGCAGCATACATGCAAGCGGATGGGCATAGTGTTAGCTGACATCCACTATCAGTTAGCAACTCATTATCACCCTGACCATGCGGGGCTGGTACAAGAGCTAAAACGTCTGGGTGTTCAGCTTATCGTGGTGGACACCCAGCTTGCGGGTATCCCACTCCTACGTACCTACGTAAAGCCGCAGGATAACTACACTGATATTGAGCTTGGGGATAATATCCTCCTCAGCGTAGGCGAGAGCCGCGCTTTTCTCGCGCATATAGGTATACAAGGAGAGATTATTAGGACGCCGGGGCACTCGGATGATAGCGTCACGCTAATTCTTGATGAAGGAGCAGCTTTTACGGGTGACCTGACAGCCCCAATGGTTGTATCCCAGGACCCCACGGACCCTGCATACAAAAGCTGGGAGAGTATCCGCGCCAAAGGCGTAAGTACCATCTACCCAGGACATGGACCTGTATGGCACATCTAATACTGCCGCTCACCCCAGTTGAAAGTGGCGAGTGCAGAATACGCTTCACGCCTCAGACCGTATAGCGCATCCGTAGCCACAGCACCGCGCTGGCGGCC
>JBBSIK010000299.1:0-4598 GCA_038232115.1 Chloroflexia bacterium | reverse complement strand
TGATCTCCACTGTGCATTACGGCACCGACCCCCAGGATGCCGAGAACGCTGCATGGGTAAGCGAAGCACACCAGATGATCTATGGCGACGGCGGTCGCCTGTTCAAGCCGCTTGCCTATGGGCTTGATGTCGTCGGGCACGAGTTTACCCACGGTGTGACCGACAATACCGCTCAACTCATCTACGAAGCCCAGCCGGGCGCGCTCAACGAGTCGTACTCCGACATCTTCGGCGCGATGATTGACCGGGCCAACTGGAACATAGGCGAAGCTGTGGTAAAGTCACCCCCCTATCCGGTGCCTTACCTGCGAAGTCTTCAGGACCCTGAGTTGGGCGGCAATTACGACCCATCCCATCCCCTTAGCGGCGTGGGACAGCCCGGCACCATGAGCCACTACGCTAACTTGCCTAACACCCGCAAGTCCGACAACGGTGGGGTGCATATCAACAGCGGCATCCCCAGCCATGCCGCATATTTTGTTGCTCAGGCCATCGGCAAAGAAAAGATGGAGCAGATATACTATCGTACACTCACGCAGTACCTCTCCCCCGACGCCAGCTTCGTGGACGCGGGACGGGCGACAGTGCAGGCGGCAACAGACCTGTATGGCGCGACAGAGGCTACTGCCGTGCGGAACGCCTTCAGTCAGGTGGGCATAGACATCGGAGGATCAACGACTGCCCCCACGCCGCCCCCGCCGTCCAACGTGCCGGGTGGTGCGCCAACCCCAGGCCCGACCACGCCCCCACCGCCTGAGAATCTGCCCGCGGGCTGCCGTGATGTGATCGTGAATGGAGGCTTTGAAGGCCCCAGTGGCTGGAGACAGGCAGCCGCCAGCCATACGCAGGTAATTGACCCGCAATTGCCGCACACCGGTTCGCAAAGCGCGTGGCTCGGAGGCACCGATAAGGAGTCCTTGCAATACATCTTCCAGGACGTGTCCGTGCCTGCCAACGCCACGTCGGTTAAGTTGAGCTATTACCGCCTTATCCACTCGGAGTTCTCCGGGATAGCGGGACTGGTCGCAGACAACGCCACCTTCAAAGTTCTCATCGCGGACACCACGGGCACCCAGATCGCCAACGTAGAGAGTGTCTCATCGTCGGAAGGCGATGATAAATGGCGTCAGGTGCAATTCGATCTCACTCGCTATGCGGGCCAGACTATTCGCCTGGTCTTCACGGCCCAAAACCCCCGCGGCAACGTCAGCAGCTTCTTTGTTGACGACGTAACGCTGGCAGCCTGCACTACGGGCCAGGGACCCGCCGCCCCCTCGACCTCCTCCAAAGACCAGGTCTACGTCGCGGGGCACATCACGAACGCTGATACGGGCCGGGGCGTGGCAGGCGCTCAGATATTCATTCTCAAGCCGGGCCTCACAGCCTCCGCCGCCGCCCAGGATGGGGAAGTCACCGACGACGAAGTGCTCACCGATGGCACCACCGACAGCCAGGGGCGCTACCAGACCGGAGACCCGGTGGCACGAGGCCGGACATATAGCGTGATCATCATAGCCAACGGCTATCAGCCCATCCTCGCCGATAACGGAATGGTCATTCCATCCGATGCCACCAACCCAACACAGATCAACGCCACTATGCGCGTGGGACGGTAAGGATACCAACATGGAAGTTACCGTAGCTCCGAGTGAAGTGGAAGAAGGGCAACATGTCTGCTGCGTCTGCGGGCAGCCCGTCTCCCCACCCTATAACCTGATACGCCAGCGTATCTACTGCGACCAACATTTTGCCCTGGTGAACAGGCAGCACCATGGGTTCTGGCGGTCTGCTATCGTGCAAATACTGGTCATGGGGCTATTCAGCCTGGTGGTCAGCATCATAGCGGGCTACGTTGGCCCCCTGGAAGACCCCTGGCGCGTGCCCGTCGGGCTGGTGTTGGTGCTTGTACCATCGGCGTTGTGGATCTATTACTTCTATCTGCAAGACCGTGCGCGGCCCGAGCCGAAGATGCGCATTCTGGAGGTCTTCCTGCTGGCGCTGCTCCTTACTGAGGCCGTAGGATATACAGTGTTGCGCTGGTTCCAAGTGGATGAGTGGGCGGCTAATTTGAACACCACTTCGCTCTTAGCCTCGATCTTGATCTCAGGTTTCATGTGGCAGGGGATAACCTATACTGCTGTGCGAGCAGTAGTATATGCGACAACCGAGTTTGACGAGCGCATGGACGGCATAGTTTACGGCACGATGGCGGGCCTCGGAGTGGGCACCCTTCTCAACTTGCACTATGTGCTCAACAATGGGGGTGTGTCGCTCGGCCCCGGAGTTGTGCATATCGTCACCACGGCGCTTGCTCAGGCATCATTCGGCGGGATAACGGGCTACTTTATGGCACAGGCCAAGTTCGAGCACAGACTGGTGTGGTGGGTGCCTGCGGGCGTCTCTATCGCCGCGGTTCTGAACGGCCTTTTCAGGTGGTCCGTCAGCGAAGTGAGCGCTGATGGCCTCTCTGTTGATCCCTGGCGCTCGCTGGCGCTTGGGTTGGTCGCATCGCTGGCGGCCTTTGTTGTGCTCCTTGCGCTTATGCAGCAGGCTATGCGGGCGACGCCGTTGGCAGGACGACAGTGATGAGAACTGAGTGGCTAGGAGAGAACCCCCATCATAATCTTTGCGCGTCCTTTGCGTTCTTTGCGTCGATTCGTTTCTAATATCGTTCATCGTCACACAGAGATAGACGCTTACTACGACCAGCTTAGAGGGAGCTTATGAGCCGAACAATAAATAACGTCACCGTGTGGCCTCTACGCACCTTGCCCAAAGACATCGGGGTGGCTGTGGTCGTCCTGGCCGCGCTCCTGCTTGGCTTGCTCCTTCGCTCATCGGTGGAGGGAGGCACCAGGGCTTATCAGAGCGCCGACCACAGCTTCAGCGTGTCGTATCCTGCTATATGGCGCACAAGCAGTGTCACCAACACGGTCATGCTAATGGTGGAGGACCCTCGAACGGACTCGGCCTACAAGACTAATGTGACAGTCGAGACCCGTGAACTGGACCCCGCCAGCCCACCAACGCTTCAAGAGCTTATTGATAGGCGTATAGTGCAGCGCGGCACCCTCACCGGCTATCACTTTCTCTCCAGCACGGAGCGCACAGTAGGCGGAGCCAGGGCCTCTGAGATCGAGTACGCCTCCGTTGCCCAGCCGATAGATATGCCGCGAAGCGTCTCTCTTCCCGTGGTGGTTCGTAGCCGCGAATATATCGTGATAACCAAAACCCGGACGTACTACATCACGCTCGCCGCGCCGGAAAATGATTTCGGCAGAGCCAGTGAGCAGTTCGACCATATGATTCAGACGGTGCAAGTGCAATGAAAAACAAACCCGATAGCGATAAGCCGTTAGATACCTCGCAGCCGAAGCGTGTGCTGGGTAAGGTCCCCATGGGCGCGTTTGAGACTGAGTTGGAGCAAGCACCGGAAGACACGACTGAAATCAAGCCTGGTCCTGAACCCGTGAAGGGTCTCGGTGGGTTACGCAGGAGCGAGAGAAAGGGCAAGGCTTCGCCACCTGCTGAGTCCAACGAGAGCCGGTACGGACCGCCCACGCCAGGCACAAGCGATGACAGGCTGGTGCTGCCGGAGGGCGGACTGGTTGCCATGCGCAGAAGTGGCGGTCTCCGCTTCACATCGAGAGAGGTGGTCGTCTACGCCGATGGGCACATCACAGCAGAGGGCGATGCCGCACCTGGCCCAACCCGGTCGGGCCAGGCGCGTAAGCTGAACGACGAGGACCTTGCCAAGCTCTACCGGGCGCTTGACCAGGCAAACTTCCAGAAACTACCAGCCACTTCAGGCCGGCAGAATCCCGACGGATATGCCTACGAGATTGTCGCCCGCATCGGCCCAGCAAGTTATCCCGTAGAAGTGTTCGATGGCAGCATACCCAGGCAGCTAGCCCCACTGATTCATCTGCTTACGGGGTACATGAGGCCACCGGGTTAGGCCTCGCGACGAGTTTTCCCGCATACGCGACAATAATGAATCAGATCGGGCATGAGCGCGGATGGTCAGGCATGACACGTCAGCAATTTGATGCACTTTGCTCATCACGCGGCGCGCTGCTCGTCGGCAGCCCAGAGGAAGTTCTCGACAAGATCCTCTTCGAGCACCAACGCTTATCTGGGCCAGAAAGCGTTGGTCCGATCCCGCACGCGAGGGTCATGTGGACCATTGAGCTGCTTGGCACTGTGGGTCGCCCCAGCCGTTCGAAAGCCGCTAGAGGGATAGGTGGGGCATGGCCCAGAGCCGGGAGCCAGTTATTCGCTAGATCTTTATACTTGAGCGACGAGCTAGAAACGGCACGTGACAGCTTCCCGCCTGCCCGCTCGTGATCCACACTAAGGACGAACAGTTGGTGACAACCGGAAAACGGGTAGCTATAGTCGGCGCGGGCCACAATGCCCTGGTCTGCGCCTGTTATCTAGCAAAGGCCGGCCACGAGGTCACGGTCTATGAGCGCCGTTCTCGCGTAGGTGGCGCGGTCAACACCGAGGAGCTTTGGCCCGGCTATCAGGTGGACACCTGCTCGGTGATGCACATCCTCATCCACAAGACGCCCATTATCGAGGAGTTGGGGCTGCAT
>JBBSIK010000298.1:0-4613 GCA_038232115.1 Chloroflexia bacterium | reverse complement strand
CGGGTGCCCCCCACACCTCCCTCCTCTCCTCTCTCTTGCTCTGCTTCCAGGCGTGGGAGGGGAGAATAAAAAGAGGAATAAAGAGGTGGGGACACCCGCCGCCCATCATTGATGGGCACCCGCCCGTCATGGGCTTCGCCCCTGCGCCCCTTCTACACCCCAACTCTGAACACTTACCAAAGAAAGTAACGGAGCGAAGAGGGGAACGCCAGGCCAACGGCAGCCAGGAGCGTATACAGGCATGGTTCGTGCTTATCTAGCAAACTTGCCTATACACACTAACCGCACACCTAACAGCAGGAGAACAAAACATGGGCGAGGCCCGAATCACCAACAGCCAGGAAACGTCTGAGCTACCTGTTGTGTCCAGCGATCCAGTACTGGCACATCTCGAACAGGCCGAAGCGCAGTACAAGAACGTCCGGCGGCAATGGGAGCAACAGGCCGCACAATTGCAGGATGCTCGAAAAGAGGTTGATAATCTCGTGGCGACCGCTGCGGGCCTTCAGGAAAGCTTGCGAGAGAGCCAGCAGCAGACCGACGAGCAGTCGAGACAATGTAGCGAAGCACAGGCAGAGATAAAGCGCATACAGGAGATGGTTGCGCGCCTGGAAGCTGACTTGAAAGATAGCCAGGACCAGAGAGAACAAGAGCACCGTATGTCCCAACGCTACAGGGAACGGTCCACCCAGCTTGCCGACAGCCTCAAGCAAATACACAGGGCCTTGTTCGAGGGGGGCGTCTACTCGCTTATCCTCAAGGCATGCCTGGCTATCACAGGCGCTACACGTGGTCTTTACATCATCACTCGTGGCGACATAAGCACGCTGCGTATACGGGCCGCTCAGGATATAGATGGGTATCCAGCCACCCCGCCCTCCGACTTTATCAAGGCCCTTTGCAGCAAGGTGCTCGAAAATAACGACTCGTTCGTATGCAACAGCGAGGACGAATTGAATGAGATGCCCAAGCCGGAGCGGCCCGGCGAGCATTTTCAGAACCTCATCGCTGCCCCGGTTGTGCTGCTCAAGACGCGCAATGGCATCATTATCGCCGCCGACAAGTTCAACGGCGACTTTGACGAAGAGGACGTACAGACGCTACTCAGCGTGGGCGACCAGGCAGCCGTGGCTATCGAGAACCGCAGTCTCCAGCGCGAGCTACAAAACTCCTACGTCGCCACCGTCAGCATGCTGGCCGACGCGGTAGAGGCAAAGGACCCTTACACTCATGGACACTGCGACCTGGTTTCGCGCTACGCCCGCCTCACCGCCGAAAAACTGGACCTGAGCGAGGAAGCTCGCAGTGTTATTTGCTATTCCGCGCTCCTGCACGATGTGGGCAAGATTGGCGTGAGCGATGGCGTACTGAACAAGCCGGGTCCACTCCTGCCTGAGGAACGCGCCCTCATGCGAGCGCATGTGCGCGTAGGCCATGATCTGATCGCCAAAGTACCTGCACTCAGCACGGTGGCCGAAGTAGTGCTGCATCACCATGAATGGTGGGATGGCAGTGGCTATCCAGATGGCATCAAAGGTGAGGAGATACCCATTGCCGCCCGCATCGTATGCGTGGTGGATGCATATTGCGCCAGGATTACCAAGCGCAGCTACAAAGAGGCATTTAGTGTTGATCGCGCCCGTGATGAGCTAACGCGCTGCGCAGGCTCGCAGTTTGATCCCAAAGTGGTAGAAGCATTCCTTGCCGTTCTCGATAGTCCCGAGGCACAGCACATCGAGGAGGATGAAGAAGAAAGCGCCACATGCGGTATTCTACCCAGCTTCGTTTACGTGCGAGATTGGCAGCAGTCGGTAAACTAAGGAGCTAGAGGCACGAGGGGGAAGTGGAAAGTTAAACGTTAGAAAGTGGAAAGATTGAAAATTGGAAGTTGAAAAGTATCGGACCACACTACTTTCGGGAGTGCTGAAGCGTGCAGCGACGTTGTAGAATGGGGCATGGAAAAATCAGTATATCCCAAATGATGAAAATGCCGAATGACTACCTTAGTTGTGAAGGGTGGAAACGTATGGGAGCGGGAGACAAAGGGAAAGCGGGTTGAAGACGGGAGGCGCACATGTTCACTACTGAGCAACGCGACTATGTACGTGATCGCGTCCTGAGCCTGGCGAGGACCGACCCACGGGTCACGGCGGGTGCGCTAACCGGCTCCACAGCAGTTGGTGCCGAGGACGAATGGTCCGATATTGATGTCGCCTTCGGGGTTGAGGACGGCATCAGCCCCAAAGCCATCCTCGATGACTGGACCGAGGTGCTTGGCCGCGAACTCAACGTTCTTCACCATTGGGACTTACGCTCCGGCTCGTCTATCTACCGCGTGTTCCTCCTACCCACTGGCCTCGAGGTTGACGTGGCCGTAACCCCCCAACACGAATTCGGCGCGCTGGCTCCGAGCTTCCGCACCCTCTTCGGCACCACCCGTCAGCCGGAACCCGCGCCGCAACCAGATGTCCAATACCTCGTCGGGCTAGGCTGGCACCACGTCCTCCACGCGCGATCTTCCATCGAGCGCAGCAAGCCGTGGCGGGCCGAATACTGGATCAGTGGGATCCGCGATCAGGCGCTCGCCCTCGCGTGCCTCCGCTTGGGAGAGGAAGCCTTCCATGGGCGTGGCATAGATCGCCTCCCCGCCACTGTGACCGATCCACTCGCAGACGCGCTCGTCCGCTCGCTCGATGAATCGGAGTTGCGCCGGGCGCTGGCGGTGGCGACAGCATGTCTCATCAGCGAACTGGAGGCATGGAATCCCTCGCTATGCGCACGACTCAAGCCACCACTTCAAGAGTTCGGCGCTCCGCAAGCCGTAACCTAGTACGAGCATTCCCCTCGCAGCCTGGGATCCTTTCTAGTTTCCTAACTTTCAACTCCCCCCTGGTGCCTACGCCACCCCCACCGGCTCCGGTCTGACCAGTTCTTCCGTCTCGTCAAGGTCGGAACCGTGACCGTTCTGGTGGACCTCGGTTTCCGCGTTGGCATGGCGACTCCCTATGCGACTACGCAGGCCATCAAGCAGGCTATAGGCCACCGGCACCACTATCAACGTGAGGAACGTGCTGGTGAACAGACCACCCACCACGACAGTACCCAGCTCCGAGGCGATGATAGAGCCTTCACTGAAACCAAGCACCAGAGGCAAGAGGGCAAACATGGTGGCGATAGCCGTCATGATGATAGGCCGCACGCGGGTGCGACCGCCCTGAACGAGCGCATTGTGCGTGGACAGACCGCGCTCGTGTTTGAGATGCTCAACGAGGTCAAGCAGCACGATGGCGTTGGTCACTACGATGCCGACGAGCATCAGCACGCCTATAAGTGCGCTCACACCCAGTGGCCTGTGCGTTACCCACAGGGCGAAGATCGAGCCGATAGCCGCCAGGGGCAGCGAGAACATAATGATGAAAGGTGTCGAGAGCGATCCGAATGTAAGCACCATGACCATGTACACCAGGATCACGGCCACGACCAGCGCGGTGCCAAGCTGCCCGAATGACTCGTTCTGAAGCTGTGTGGTGCCGCCCAGTGTCACTTTGGTGCCGGGAGCGTGCGGGGTGGCGTCTATAGCGATCTTAGCGTCCTGGTTCACGCCGGAGATGCTGTCCGAGTTGATTGTGCCGCTAACTGTGACGGCCCGCTCTTGGTCCACGCGGGTGATCGAGACGGGGCCATCAACAACCGATACATCGGCTATCTGGCTCAGAGGCGCAGGGTTGATCGCGCCCACTTTAATGGCCTTGATGGCATCTATGTTGTTCAGCGTGGACGGGTCATACGTCGCCTGCACGTCGTAGTTCTTGCCGTTGATGGTGATCTCGGTCACTTTCTGGGCAGTCAGGAGGCCGCGCACCTGTCCTGCGATCTGGATCGTGGTGCTGCCATGCTCAAGGGCCTTCGTCGGGTCCACCTTCACCCTGATTTCGGGCTTGGCACGGGCGGCGTCGCTCGTGACGTTTACAAGGTCCTTGATGTTCTTCATTTTGGCGAGCAGGGCATCACTCGTCTTGACCACGTCGTTATAGTCGCTGCCCGACACAATCACGGCGAAACTGCTGCTGTTTGGTCCGCCGCCGGAGCTAGGAGTGATCTTGTAGTTCTCGATATTGTTGGCGGAAGCAATATCCTTTACCGAGTTACGCAGGCTGTCGGCCTCGGCTTTGATGTCCACGTCGCGGTTGTAAGTGATCGTCAGCTTGGCCTGGCTGTCGCTGCCGATGCCCGAAAAGCCGGTGGACGCACCCTGCGTGTTGGCTCCTGCGGTCATCTGGTAATTCGTGACCTTCGGGTTCTTCTGGAGTGCGGCCTCTACCGCCGAGGCTGCTTTACTGGTCTGATCAAGCGAGGTGCCGGGCTTCATAGTCAGCGTGGCGTCAAGCACCTTGTCGCTGCCGAAGTTGATGAAAGTAGTGCCAAGCTGTGTGCTCAGAAGCATCGAGCCTGCGAATAACAGCAAGGCGACACGCAAAGTTGCCAGCTTCGTCCAGCGCCTGCTGAGCGCCCATGTAATAACGGGAGTGTAAAGACGCTGTACGAGAGTGTCACGCTGCTCGACATGCGCGGCGGGACCGGGGTTTTTGGCGCGTCCCATCTTCAGCAGGATT
>JBBSIK010000297.1:0-4614 GCA_038232115.1 Chloroflexia bacterium | reverse complement strand
GCATGGCCGTCACCACTGCTGGGTTCAGCGAGCTTGCCCGGATAGTGCGCGCCCTGGGCGATGAGATACCGGAGTGCGAAGGCAGGGTGGCAGCTATCCTCGAAGGCGGATATAATATTGAAGCCCTTGCAACATCTGTCATAGCAACCATAGCCGCACTCCAGGCACCCATAAGCGACATTGTGTAACTCGTAACTTGGGATGCGTAATGCGGTTCGCTAAACGTGGATGCCGCATACGGAGAGCCTCTATTTAGCAAGCCGCATTACGTTTCACGTTTCAGGAGACATTCATGGTAGACATGCTCAAATCATCGCAGAACGAGGACCAGCGCAAACGGGATGAGGCGCAGTTTTATGGCGTGCAGCAGCAGTTGGACGAACTACGCCGCCAGTTGCGAGAAAACATGGCTCGGCAGCAATGGTTCGAGGAGCTATACAAGCAGAACGAAGGCAAGGTCAGCCAGATACAGACGGCACAGGAGCGGCTGATACAGGATGTGGCCCAGGCTCTACATGCCCGCCAGATAGACGAAGGTCGCATTAAAGTGCAGTTAAGCGAATTGGCTGTGCGCGTCGAGGCCCCAGACAAACAGATACGCGACCTCCGCTCGCAGGTAATGGAGCTTGCTGAGTCGCGCAAGAATGACCGCGACATTGACGTGGTTGCTCAGAGGCAAATGGACGATTTGCAGCGCCAGATACGCGAGATGAATTCACACATCGCCCGGGTGGGTGACTCTCACAAGCAAATACACACCGTTATAGATGACCTCGAGTCTACCATCAACGAGGCGCGGCAGGAGACCCTCCACGTGGCCGAGTTGCAGCGCATGGAGGAGCAGCGCCTGCGCCGCCAGGGTGTGGAGCTACAGGGCCTGTTCGAGACGCTTCGCCAGCAGTTCACCGACGTGGCCGCCAGGTCGCAGCGCGTGGACGACGTGCGCCACCAGTTGAGCGAGCGCATAGAGGCGCTGGAAACATCTATCCAGCCGGTCCTCACCGTCGAGGAGTCGCTTGCCGGGGAGATCGAGCGGGTCGAAAGAGTCGCCAACGAGCAGTATATCTCGCAGCAAGAGCGCCTGGAGCTAATACGCGCCCAGGTCGAGGCGCAGATAGGCGAGACACGGCAGCTAAACGACCAGCGCACCGACCGTGTGCTGGGCCGTTTCAGCCAAATCGAGGATCGCCTGCGAGTAATAGACGGGGCGTTGAGCGAGCTACCAAGCCGCTTCGAGTCGTTGGAGAGGCGCGACGACATAATCGGCTCAGAAGCCGATACGATGGAGGAATGGCTGGTCACGCGCCAGATACAAGCTCTCGAATTGATCCTCGAAGATGTGCGAAAGCGTCGAGTCGACCGCGCCCCCAGCATCAACCCTGCGGCGGCGTCCATCAAGTCGTTGCCTCCTTCTGAAATCCCAGGCTCCGTCTACAATCCCTCCGGCCTCATCCGCAGCGTCCGCGACGCCAAGCCACCGGCGAAGGACGAGTGAGGACTGAGGACTGAGGACTGAGGGCCAGGTGAATCTTGAGCCGGTGAACAATGCTGATAATCACGGGGAGGTCTCTAAGGGGGAATACCCGGTCCTCAGTCCTCCGCCCTCATCGCTCCGTCCTCGCAAAAGCCTGGGCCAGCACTTCCTCAAGGACAGGTCGGTGCCGCCCAGGATCGCGGAGGCTGCCAATATCGAGCCGGGCGACGGCATCGTGGAGGTGGGGCCGGGGCTGGGGGTGCCCACCGAGGAGTTGGCACGGAGGCTCGATCCAGAAAGAGGCAGGCTTGTGGCCGTTGAGCTTGACGATAATCTGCTGCCTAGCCTCCGCGAACGCTTCGCCTTTATGCCGCACGTGAGCTTCCTGCATGCCGACGTGCTGGAAGTGCCTCCGCAGGCGCTATCGGGTGGACGACCTTACAAGTTGGTGGCGAATATACCCTATTACATCACCTCGGCCATATTGCGCCATTTTCTGGAGACGAAAGACAAGCCCCAATCGCTCACCGTGATGGTGCAGCGAGAGGTGGCCGAACGCATGGCAGCCCGCCCCCCCGATATGAGCCTGCTCGCGGTGTCGGTGCAGTTCTACGGCAAGCCCAAAATAATGTTCCGAGTCCCACCAGGCGCTTTCAACCCGCCGCCCAAAGTCGACTCCGCCGTGATACGTGTGGATGTCTATCCCGAAGGCGAGAGTCCCCTCAGCGTGAGGAGCGAGAAACACTTCTTCCATATAGCGCAGGCAGGGTTCGGGCAGCGCAGAAAGCAACTGGCGAACACGCTGTCGTCGGGGTTGAGTCTGCCCAAAGAGCAAATAATCGGGGCACTTACAGAGGCAGGTATAGAGCCATCGCGCCGAGCCGAGACTCTTACTATGCAAGAGTGGGCACGGTTGGAAGGGACGATAGAAGCTTGATAGAGCTACAGGCTCACGCTAAGATCAACCTCAGCCTGGAGGTCACCGGGCAGTGCGAGGATGGCTTCCACAATATCGTCTCGATCCTGCAGCTAATTAGTCTGCACGATACGCTCACCTTTCGGGGGGTTGAGGGGGAAGGTCTGCACTTCGAGACTGACGACCCATTTATGTTGGCCGAGGGCGAGAACAATCTTGTCCTCAAGGCAGCCCGGTTGCTGCGCAAGAAAACCGGCACGAACAAAGGCGCGCACATTAGCCTGCGCAAGAGCATTCCAACATCGGCGGGTCTCGGCGGGGGTAGCAGCGATGCGGCTGCTACGCTCCAGGGCCTCTCTCGGCTGTGGGGCATTGACCTGCCGGGCGGCGAGTTGAGCAGCTTGGGCAGTATGGTAGGTTCGGACGTGCCGTTCTTCCTGAACGGTCCCACGGCGCTCGTCACAGGTCGCGGCGAGCAAGTCAGGCCGGTAGCTACCCTCTGGACGTTCTGGGTTGTGCTGGTCTGCCCCACCTACAACATACCCGGCAAGACAAAGCGGCTCTACGCCAGCCTGCACCCCGAAGATATGTCCGATGGCGCTGCCACCCGGCAGGTGTTAGATGCGATAGAGCGAGGCGAGTACGCGCCCTCGTTGTCTCTGCATAACTCGTTTGAGCGGGCGGCTTTCGAGGTGTTTGACGGCCTCAACACTGTACACCAACATATATTGGACGCTATGGCCCCCAACGTACACCTATCCGGCAGCGGCCCCACCCTATACATCCTCTATCCCGAAACGCAAGAGTTCGCGGCGCGCAGACTGCACGAACGCCTGCTATCAAGGGGCCTGCCTAGCTTGCTGGCACAGAGCGTGACACGTGGGTGGTGAGGCGTAAAACATTGTGAGCAATAAGACCCATGCCATTCATTATCCAGCGCAGACCGCCATATCGCATCTACGTCGAAGAAGGACGCAGCCTCGCTATGGCGCACGTTGCCGAGCTACCTGGCTGCTATGCTATAGGCTCGTCGGCTCCAAAGGCAGTGCAGGCTATACCAGCCTCTATAGTGAGCTTCCTGGCGTGGCTGAGGAGCCACCGTGAGCCGCTTGTGCCCGAAGCCTACGTGTCGCGTCCATCAGTAGCCGACCTTTCTGTTGCCGATATACTGCACCAGGACCCGCCTGCTGCCGCCGGTAGCAGAGCCGCTCTGTTCGAGTTCGACAAGGAAGTGTGGTCGGATGAGAAGACGGAGCGCGCTCTTCGCTGGCTGAGCTACAGCCGAGCCGACCTCCTTGCGCGAGCCAACGGCCTGACAGACGCCGAGCTAAAGGCAAAGCAGATAGCCCCCGGTCGCAGCCTATGGGACACACTGTGGCACGTAGCCAACGCCGAGTATGGCTACATCAATCTCATAGTCGGTCCGCTCGAAGGTGTTGAGCCTGTCACCGACGAAGAGCCTGCCGATGTGCGCCGGAGGCTCGCAGTGATAAGGGAAATGTTCGTCACGCAAGCCCGCAGCATACCCGCCGACAAGCGCGGAGAAGTGGTCCTCCCCATCTGGGCCGACCACCCCGACGAGCTATGGACCCTCGCCAAAGCCCTCCGCCGCGCCCTGGAGCATGAGCTTGAGCACATATCTGAAACGTGAAACGTGAAGCTGTAGCAGCATATTGCACATGAATGAACAGAGTCGCCCATCGCAAGGCGGCCCTGTTTGTTTAGCGAGACTATGCTGCTACTGCCGCTTCTTGTTGCCACGTTTCAGATAGTATTCGCCACGTCATACCCCTCTTCGGATAGGGCGGCTTCCAGTTTGGAAAGCTCTACCTTGTCGGGATCGTAGCTGAGGGCTACGCGCTTGTTGGCTACGTCCACGATTGCATCCTGCACGCCGTCGAACTGCTTGAGGGTGCTCTCGACGGTGTGCTTGCAGTGATCACATGATATGGCCGGTACAACCATGCTTATCTGTCTCATCGTCTTTTCTCCTATGTCGCTTCTTTCTTCTTTTCTTTGTTGTATTGCTGCCCTGATACGCATAGAAAGGGCGCTTCCATTATAGCCGACTCCCGAACCCGACGTCAGGGGTTTCTATGTTCCATCGTGTGATTTGCCAGGGTGACTTGAAAAACAGGTTGCATGGGTCGAATCGTGGCTTTTTATGGTATGATAGGACGACCAAAAGGTTGGCACAGACGGTTCTACGTTATAGACGGGCCGT
>JBBSIK010000296.1:0-4619 GCA_038232115.1 Chloroflexia bacterium | reverse complement strand
GCTTCCGCAACGGCTTTAATAGCGAGCAAGATATATCGCAGGCCAATATCATCGTGCATAGCTACGCGGACATAGACCTCGACGCGATAGGCCTCGATCTCCAACCTCAGCAGCCTGTTCACCCGCCACCTGTTACCTGTAGCCCATCACTCATTACCCAGGACCCCTCACCCACCCAATGAGTCACGTAGCTATAGTAGGCGCTGGCCTCGGAGGCATCAGCGCGGCGGTGCGGCTGACGGCGCTGGGGCACAGGGTCACGCTGGTCGAGAAGAACAGCACCCCTGGTGGCAAGCTCAACATCGTAGAGAGGACTGGCTTCCGCTTCGACACAGGGCCGTCGCTCGTTACGCTGCCCGGCGTGCTGGCAGATACCTTCCATGCTGCCGGGCGGCGAATGGAAGACTATCTCACCCTTGAGCCACTGGAGCCTATCTGCCGCTACAAATTCGCCGACGGGTCAGGGCTTGACATGTCGTCTAATCTGCCGCGCCTCGTGTCTGAGGTAGGTGGGTTCGCGCCCGAAGACGTGACCGGCCTCTTCCGATTTCTTGCTTATTCTCGCACCCTGTTCGAGCGCGCAGGGCCTATCTTCCTGCTCAGGGAGCGGCCTCGTTTACTGGATCTAGTGTCAAGGCGCGCACTCGATGCTCTGCGTATTGACGCGCATCTCAGCCTGGATAAGGTCGTGCGCCGCTTCTTCAAAGACCCACGCCTGGTGCAGCTTTTCGACCGCTACGCCACCTATAATGGCTCGTCGCCCTACAAAGCCCCTGCTACACTGGCGATGATCCCGTATATCGAGATGGCAGGCGGTGGCTACTACGTACAGGGTGGCCTGTATCGCCTGGCCGAAGCGCTCATGGAAGTTGGCCGGGAGCTTGGCGTGCGATTTATGCCCAACACCGAGGTAGAGGAGATACGTGTTGAGCAGCGCGTGGGCATGTTCGGGGGGCGCGCTGCGGGTGTGCGCTTCAAGGGCGGCGGCACGCTGAACGCCGACGCGGTGGTGATAAATGCTGACCCGATGTACGCCTATCCATCGCTGGTGCCCGAAGCATACCAGGATGCGCGGCTGGTGAAGCGCATGGAGAAGCTGGAGCCGTCTTGCTCTGGGTTTGTGCTCCTGCTCGGCGTGCGCGGTGATTACCCGGAGCTAGCTCACCACAACGTATTCTTCAGCCGCGACTATCGCGCCGAGTTCGATTGCATATTCAACCGCCGTGAGCCTGCGCCCGATCCCACGATCTACGTCGCCTGCACCTCCAGGAGTGACCCCACACAAGCCCCACCCGGCCATCTCAACATGTTCGTGCTGGTAAACGCGCCCGCACTCTCGCCCGACATCTACTGGCCCGCCCGCCGCGAACTGTACCGCGATCATATCATCTCGCGGCTCGAATCGCTGGGTCTGCCCGGTCTGCGTGAGCGCATCGTGTTTGAGGAGACTATCACCCCGCTCGACTTCGAGGAAAAGTACCACGCCTGGCAAGGCTCGATATACGGCCTGTCGTCCAACAGCCGCACCACCGCCTTCCTGCGACCGCCCAACCGCGCTCCCGGCCTCCCAAACCTCTTCTTCGTCGGCGGCAGCGTCCACCCCGGCGGCGGCATCCCCCTCGTCCTCCTCTCCGCCCGCCTGGTATCGAGACTCGTTAAGTGATTGAATTACCGAAATGCAAAGGCCAGACGAAACGCAAAGACACAAAGACGCAAAGCACGCGCAATGATTATGATGGCTTCCATCTTATACAGAAAAGGCAGATGTCCGACTTATGTATGAAAGTATGTTCTTTCATACCTCCAATAACAATCATTGCGCGTGCTTTGCGTCTCTGCGTCTTTGCGTTTTCGTTCTTCCTCTTGCTGAGAGTACCTCTGTCGCCTTTTGGGAGAGAGCGGGCGGGCGATCTGCCGTTTCACCCTGCGAACAAGAATGTGCTCGGTAACTGGGTAGTCAGCCAATTGTTGGTGCTGCGGGCGATTAGAGGCGCGTTTGGTGGGGTGTATATATATCTACATCCTGCGGCGTGGACCCTGCGCGGCAAGCCCGACATGCCTGTGATCTTCTGCTCCACGCACACCGGCTGGTGGGACGGCTACATGACCTTCGTGTGTAACAAGCGCGTGTTCCAGCATGATAGCTACCTGATGATGGAAGAGTCCAATCTGGCGCGCTACCCGTTCCTCACATGGGTGGGCGTGTTCGGAGTGGACCGCGCATATCCACGTAAGGCTCTCGCCACTATCGAGTACATCACCTCGATTCTGTCCAGGAAGCGGGGAGCGTCCCTGTGGATGTTCCCCCAGGGCGTTATTACCCACCCCGATAGCCGGCCTCTCAAGCTGTATGGTGGGGTCGCCAACATCGTGCGCAGGCTTGAACGTTGCGCCGTGCTGCCCGTTGCCATGCGCTACGATTTCCTTATGGACCAGGCTCCCGATGCCTTCATCCACATAGGCGCACCCATCCTGTTCGACATGCGTACTCAACGCGCCTCTTCCCGCGACATAACTGCTCACATCGAAGAAGCCCTCACCGCCACCGCTGACAGGCTGCACGCTGATGTCGTGGCGTGCAGCACAGGGGAATATGGGCGGGCGCTTGGCGGGCGCGGCTCGGTCAACAAGGCGTGGGATGGCGTGCTGAGTGTGGTTGCCCGCGTGACGAATATGGCACGTCGAGATTGAGGCAACTTCTACCCTCATGCTGACGCCGCTCCTCGTCTACCAGCTAGTAGTCGTTGCCTTCCTGCTTGCTTTCCTGGGCATAGTGGTCGTCAATCTGCTGGTGTTGCCTCCGATAGACCGATACAGTACACCTGATGGAGATAGACCTTCCGTTGCCGCGCTCGTGCCTGCTCGCAACGAGGAAACCAACATCGAGGCGTGCCTACATAGCCTACTGCTGCAAAGCTATGCCAACCTTGAGATTTGGCTCTATGACGACGCGTCCACCGACGGCACCGGGGAGATAGCGGCCCGAATCGCTGCCCGCTCTGGAGGGCGGCTGCATATCGTCACCGGTACAGGCGATCCGCCTCCCAGCTGGCTGGGCAAGGCCAGTGCCTGCTACTGCTTGTATACAACTATGCGGAAGCACTCTACACCCGATTACGTCCTCTTCACCGATGCCGACGTGCAGTTTGATCCGGGTGCGGTGGGACATGCGTTGGGCTGCGCACAAACTAAACAGGCAGGCATACTCTCGATCTTCCCGATGCAGCTAACGGTCACCTGGGCTGAGCGGCTGGTTGTGCCTGTTTTGCTGCACTGGGCCGTCTACACTTTCTTACCATTGTCCCTTGCCAATTCATCGCGCACCGGTCCGGCTTTTGCGGCGGCTAACGGCCAGTTCATGCTCTTCAAGCGTGAGGCATACGAGGCATTCGGCGGCCATGCTGCCGTTCGCTCGCAGATATTGGAGGACGTGGCGCTCGCCCGTGCGACTAAAGCAGCCGGGTACAGGGCGATCCTGGCTGATGGGGGTAAGCTGGTGCGCACCCGCATGTACAGGGGCGCACAGGAGGTGTGGAACGGCTACAGCAAGAACGCTTTTGCCTTCTTCGGCTACTCTTCGCTCTTTCTTGCATTGGGCATACTCGTGCTGGTGGCCCTTTACATAGCCCCTGCCGCCTTCACTCTGTATTCGATAATTACCCTTCAGCCTACTGGACTTCTCCTGCCTATCTTGCAATACGTTCTGGCGGTTATATCACGGCTGTTGCTCGCGTCTCGTTTTCATTACAGACTACTCGATGCCTTCTTACACCCCGTGGCTATCCTCTACATGATAGCCATCGAGCTAAACTCGATGCGCTGGGCGCTGACGGGGCAGAGCGCGTGGAAAGGGCGGTCGCTGCGAGTCAAAAGTTCCAAGTCGAAAGTTGATAGTGCATAGGGACGCTCTCATAGTCCGCGTAGGCGGACTTTGTTCAAGTAGCCCGCGACTTCAGTCGCCGGGCGTAGACGCGGGCACGCACCCCAAACACCCACAACCCCACCAGCAGCACCACCATGACCAACCCCGGCACCCAGAAGCCGTGCATCACGTTCACCACTCCGAACATGAGTACGTTCATGCCGAACAGCGCCACCGGCAGCCATGCCCACCGCACCTGCTCAATCTTGACCGGCCAGGCAATAACTATGACGTTCATCAAGAATGCAGCTACGAACCATGTGGCGGAGTTGCTCCAGGGCACGCCGTAGTAGCCCTCGTTCGTGGGTGTGAGCCACATCCAATATCCCTTTACATGGTAAGCGACCGGCTCCAGCAACAAATCGAGGCCAACCGCCAGCATAGCGCCCAAAAATGCGACGAGCCATATGTTCCTCTTGTCCAACTCATTGACATGGTGAGAGAGCAGCCAGCGTGCCGTAAACAAGCCGCTCACCACGATGAGCAACCACGCGAAGCCAATCGCGACAGGCACCCCGTTTGGCAGCACCGGCACGAGCACTCCACTGTACCTGTAGGGTCCGAACGGCAGCCCTGTGTAGACCCCCACGTTCTCCAATACTATGCCGAGGGCGAACAGCAACACGCCAAGCCCCAGCCCAACCCTGCCGAAATTGGCCGCCAGCCACGCGCCCGATGCCAATCCTAGCATCGCAAG
>JBBSIK010000295.1:0-4620 GCA_038232115.1 Chloroflexia bacterium | reverse complement strand
GGGCGGGAGCGGGAGCGGGCATCTGCACGATCTGTGACACTTCTGCGGGCTGCGGGTTACGCCTCACACCGGGCCTGGCTGAAGCAGCAGGCGCGAGTGGCGATTGCAGGTCCGCGCCCGTGATGGGCACCGCTTCTGTTGGCTGATTCGAAGCAATATTCAACGCATCCAGGTCAGCGACGAGGGCATCGGTTGAAGGGTAGCGCCTGTTGGCGTCCTTGTTGAGCAGGCGCATGACTATACTTTCGAGCGAAGGGGGCACCTCAGGCACTACTTCATGCAGGGGGCGAGGCTGCTCCCACACCTGTTTATATGCCACCACCGCGGGGTTGTCGCCGGTAAAAGGCGGCATGCCGGACAGCATCTCGTACATCACGCAGCCGAGGGAATAGAGGTCGGCTGAGGCTTTGACGGGTGCGCCGGTAGCCTGCTCAGGCGACATATAGGCGGCGGTGCCAAACGTCATGCCGGACTGGGTAAGCGCCGGGCCGGAGAGAGCTTTCACGATGCCGAAGTCGGTCAGGTGGACATGACCGACCTTGTCTATCAGCATGTTCTGCGGCTTAACGTCGCGGTGAATCAGGCCGTTAGAGTGTGCGGCGGCGAGGGCGTGGCAGGCCTGGCGGGCCATCGAGATGGCTTCAGCGGGGGTGAGTCGCCCGCGCTTTTGCAACAGGTCCTTGAGGTTCTGGCCCTGGATATACTGCATGGCGATGAACATCGAGCCGTCCTGCGCCTCACCGAAGTCGTAAATATCAACCACATTGGGGTGCGAGAGAGCAGCTGCTGTCTTCGCTTCCTGCACAAAGCGCTTCCTGGACGACTCGTCATGTGTATACTGCGGGCGCAGCAACTTGATCGCCACAGTGCGGTCGAGGCGCTGGTCGCGTGCGCGGAATACTTCGGCGGCTCCGCCTTCGCCCACTTTTTCGAGCAGGCGGTAGCGGTCGACGAGCAAGCGTCCACCTTCCATCATGGGTGTCAAGCCGTCAGAACCGGGATTCATACCAGGAGTGCTCCTCTAGTGCGTGCGCGCATAGCGAGTAGAAAGTGGAAAGTTAAAGGTTAAAACGATGCGCCGCCCCACTTGTCACGCACAAGGGGTAAACGGCGCCTGCATACATACAATAGCATTAAGCAATAGCATTAAGCGAGCCGCGCTGTCCAATATGGCATTTCGCGTTTCATCCGGCAAAGAGCGCTATGCACAAACACAGTTTCGTCCATAGCCGCCGCTAATTGTTGGTATAATAATACTGCTTTATCGGCTTTACTGATTGTAGTAAGCGTCCGCCTGAGCACTCAAGGCTCTCATAGTATATGCTACACCAATGTGGAGATTATACCTGACCCACAGGTTTGTGTCAGGGTGTTGGCAGTTAGGGGGTCCAATAGATGAAGCGGGTTTCCTTCAAGGGCACACTGGCCTTTTCCGCAGCACTCGTGTGCCTGGCTCTGCTGGCGCTGCATGCAAGGCCGAGCCAGGCTGCGGACGTGCCCACAGGCCGGTACTACACCACAGCCGCCAATTTACCAGATGAAGCCTCAACCACCGCGACTGCGTCCCCCAGCAGTACGTCTCCCACCTCTACCGCTTCCACTACCGGCACTACTACTTCCGGTACTGTAGTGGCCTGCGCTCAACCGGTCTGGAGAGGCATGAGTGTTCCAGACGTGGGCACGCTTGGCAAAATATCTGTGCGTACCCCCACCGACATGTGGGCAGTGGGTGAGCGCGGCATTTTGCGCTGGGACGGCATGCGCTGGAACGAAATGCCCGCGCCGCCCAGCGGCCATATCGTAGACATAGCTCCCATCGCCGAGAACGATGCTCTGGGCGTGGGCAGTAGAGACATCTTTCGCTGGGACGGGGCAAAATGGACGGTTATGCAGCACCCCGATCCGCCAGGCGACTTCACCGGCTATGCGTTCAACGCAGTAGCAGCCAGTGGACCGGATCAAGCGCTGGTTGTAGGCTCGGCATCTTTCCCGCGCAGCTACCCTATGGAACTTACGCTATCCGAATACTGGAACGGCACGGAGTGGGTATACCAGGACCCAGGTGCGGATGGTGTTGTTGCAAGCAGCCTGATGGACGTTGCCTTCGTGAGTACCGAAGATGCGTATGCGGTGGGTGTAGCAAGCGGTACTGGCCCTATCATCCGGTCTACTGCTGTTCACTGGTCCAACGGCAGTTGGAGGACCGACACCAGCAACTATTTCAACCTGGGAGCGGGCTTCTATACCGTGGCCGGGAAGTCTCCGAGTGATGTCTGGGCAGCCGGTAGCAACGTTCAGTCGGACGGTGGCAGGGGTGTGTTTCACTACGATGGTAGTACCTGGAACTCTCTGCCCAGGACAAATCATGACTACATTGCTCTCACGGGTATAGCCCCTATAGCGCTGAACAATGTGTGGGTCGTTGGTACTACGAATGACTCCAATACGCCCCTGGCCCTGCTTCTGCACTGGAACGGCACCTCGTGGAGCGATTCGCCGCACGCGGGTACTGCCCTGCACGACATAACGGCGCTGTCCGCAGGCGACATCTGGGCGGTGGGCGCGGATAAAGACGGGCACAGCGCAATCGAACACTATTCGGCACAGTACTTCTCTGATGCTTACCCTTCGGACCCTTTCTACCCGTTTATCCAGTGCTTAACCTGCCGGGGAGTGTTGGGTGGCTATGGTGACGGCACTTTCCGCCCCAACGAGAGTGTCACAAGAGGCCAGGCTGCCAAGATCATCGCCAACGCCGCAGGCTACAGTGATACTATCCCTTCTACTCGGCAGACTTTCGCCGATGTGCCAAACAGCAATCCGTTCTGGCAGTTCATCGAGCGTGTAGCGGAGCACGGTGCGATCAGTGGCTACGCTTGTGGCGGGGCAAACGAGCCTTGTGATGATCGGAACAGAGGCTACTTTCGTCCTGGCAACGATCTGACACGCGGCCAACTGGCTAAGATCACATCAAGCGTGGTGGGTTACAGCGAAACACCTACCGGCCAATCATTCAATGACGTGCCGGCAAACAGCCCGTTCTACGTTTATGTGGAGCGTGCCGTCCTGCACGGCGTACTCGGCGGCTACTCGTGTGGCGCTGCCGGCGAGGCGTGCCCAGGCTCCTACTTCCGCTCCAACAATGATGTCACCCGAGGCCAGACCGCAAAGATCGTGGCTAACACCTTCTTTCCTGGCTGCCAATCTGAGAGCCAACGCTAGTGAACATTACTGTTCGTGTACCCGGCGGTTGAAACCGCGGGCAACGATTACAAAGTCGCCCTATGGCGACTAACTTGGCACTATGACTTCTGTATCTCCCTTAGTGGAGCCACACCATAGTGGCGGACAAAACAGGAGTAAATAGCGAGGTGACGCCGTTTTCGAGTTTGGCGTCCTTGCTGCCGTCATACGTGCGCGCGTGCAGGCTGCCGCCCTGGACATATGCCAGGAGACTCCTCCCCAGGTACCACCGGAGGTTTTGCGATGTGCGTTCTGTGACGAGCGACCCGTTGTTTGGCTCGGTGGCGGTATACACCTGGGTAGGCGCTATTTTGTCGTTCCCAAGAAGAGATTCGGGTATGCTATAGAGGGCGTAGGACAGTGCAGCCGGGGTGGGACGGTTATCCGAGTAGATAAAGTAGCCGTTGCGGATGCCGAACGTAGGTAAGAAGAAGGCCGATACGTCAGGCCGATACGTCACAGTGGCGGGTTTGCCTGGCGAAAGCCTCATAAAGAAGACACCCGAACTGGCAGGCGGATCGCCGGAGAACTCGCTAAAGCCCGTCATTCCGTTGATGATAAGGCCCGACCCCTCCTGCTCCTCCCGCAACCAGCCCAGCGTGGCCGGACCACCCATTAGCTGGACTAATGTCACGGCGCTGGGATCAGCTACATCGTGCATGGTGAAAAGCATGCCGTTTTTATCCTGCGACATGATGAGCACTTTGCCCGCGAAAGCTCCCTTACGCAAGAACGTGCCCCGCAAGGCGAGCGGTCGCCGGAAGTAGCCGCCTATCGTCTGCACCGACACCGTGGAGGTGGCGAGCGTATAAACGGGAGTCTCAACCAGGGAATGGTCCGCCGTATCCAGCAAGATCGCCGCCTGTGTCTCTACAGGCTCCCCTGTGTCGGACGTGATTGCGGTGAGTAGTATATAGCGTCCATCGGGGCTAAACTGCCCACCGCTTATTTCACCTGTATGCGAGTAAATGCTCCTGACACCTGTGCCGTCTAGGTGAGATACGTAGAGCTTTATGTCGCTATTTCTGACGCTAGTGCCGCTCCAGTGCGCCCACAGGACCAGGTCGTTTTCGGGGGACACATCCAGTATCGCCTGCGCATCGTCCGCTCGCATCACCGTAGTGGTTATGGGGCTGCCATATGCCTCGTAATCCATACTGGCGCTTCCATAAGCGACCCGCACAGGAGATGTACTTGAGCCTCCGCTGCTGTATCGCTGGGCTACGAGGGCTACGACGCCCTTCTGTGTCGCTATATAGCCGCCGTAGAGAGTGGGATCGAACGAGAGATCGCTGAAGATGGGCTTGCCACTCCCCAGCGATGCCACTTTGAGTTGTCTTCCTGCCAGTTCCGGCGACCCAGGCGGAGGTTCGTGGT
>JBBSIK010000294.1:0-4629 GCA_038232115.1 Chloroflexia bacterium | reverse complement strand
CCCAAGCAACGCGGACGCTGAAGCCGCGCGCACAGTAATTGGAAGTCGAGCCAGACGCCACGTGCGGCCTTGTAAGCATCCCAGCCCCGCACCCGCCCAGGGCAGCAGAGAAACCACGACGGGCAGCCGAAAGCGCGTCACCGCGAAAAAGGCGAACGACATCGCCACCCACAGCAATACCCAGCCACCCATCAACCATTTTAGCGGGTTCGTTATTGTAAACGCCAGGCCCATGACCGCCAGCACGAGGATGCAAACATAGAGGACGGTGTCGAGCAAAAGCAGCGAGATCAGGTGCCAGGCCGGTACTCTGCCTGAAGGATAGCCTTTTGTCGCGTTCTCTTCCGCGCTCAATAGGGGTCGCCAGAGATCGAGACTTTCCTTAAGCCCTTTCCTGACAAAGGCCGCAGGATCGTGGCTGATGTTCTCCCAGGCCTTTGAGATGGCATACGACTGCCGGTCGGCTTGATCCGCAACGGCCAGCTGATCGGCACGTAGACGCTCCTCGTCGCGTGCGCCCTGGCTGCCGAGCCAGAGATTATATCCCGCTGTCGTATCAACAGGTATAAACTTGTGATAAGCCTCATAGTTCCGAACCGTGATCGGCAGAATGGTGGCAACGCCCACCACCAGCAGCAAAGCGCCACCCGACATTCTGAGACGCAACCCTACCGGTCTGGGCACGCTCAAGACAAGCCAGATTACGGCTATGGGGATAAACGCCAGGGCCGTTGAGCGCGTAAGGGCAGCACACCCCAGCAATATCCCTGCGCCACCCACCCACCACCAACGTTTTCGCTCCGCGCCCACACACAGAGTTACATGCGCATTCCAGAGGCAGAGAAGCGCATAGGTGAAGAAGAACACGAACAGGGTCTCTGAGAGCAGCAGCCCGGCAAACAGAGTGAGCGGCAGATAGATCGCACCCAGGAAGAGCGTCCAGCGTGCCGCCCTCCTGCCGACTATCACCTCAGCCAACCGGCCAACCGGTAGTAGAGAAAGCGCGCTCAAACCGGACTGGATGAGCAGTACCGGCAAGTAAAGGTAAGCCGTACCGGATATTCGCAAGATGCCGCCCAGCAGCATTGTATATAGAGAGGGCCGCACCCAGATGAAGGTGTCGTAGAAGGAGAAGCCGCGACCTTCCCCAAGCAGGTGGGCCGCCCCGAAGTACTCCTGCTCGTCTATCACGAACGTTACCGGGGCATGCCCATCTGGGTGGAGTGCCAGATTATACAAGACACGGAATAGGATCGCGCCCAGGACGAGCAGCCACACAGCGGGATCACGCCAGTAGGATGTAGCCGGGCGCGTCTCAGGTTGAGTGTCCATAAGCACACCGGCTGGCCCAGGGCTACCGGCGACCTTCAACCCCCCCATATTCGGCCCGCTCCCTGCGGCCCCCCCGCGACTTGCTACGGCCCAGCGCGGCGCTATACAGCCTCTCGAAGTTGCGCGCGGTTGTCTCCCAGTTCAGATCGTTCTCGACGCGCCGCCTGCTGGCTTCGCCGTATTGCTGTCGCAAGTCCGGTGCCCGCAGCAGCAAGTTGATAGCCGCTGACAACTCACCCGGTTGCTTCTCCGGCACCAGCAAGCCGTTCTCGCCGTCTTTCACGGCCAATGGTATACCCGCAACATTAGTCGCCACTAGTGGTCGGGCCGAAGCCATAGCCTCCAGGAGCGTGTTCGGCAGGCCGTCAACGTTGCCCTGCTGGTCCACCACCGACGGGAGCACGAATAGGTCGCAACCGCTGAAATAGAGCGGCAGCTTGTCACGAGATATCCAGCCCGGCATAATGACCGACTTTTCTACGCCAAGCTGCCGCACCAGCGACACCAGTTTAGCCTGCAGGTCACCACCCCCCGCCAACACGATCCTGGCATTGGGGTGCTCGCGCAGAATGGCAGGCACAGCCCTTATGAGGTACTCGAACCCCTTCTTGTAGACCATGCGGCCCACGGAGAAAACGATCAGCGCATCGTCTGGCAGGCCAAGCTCCTTGCGCAGCAAAGGCCCCGCACCTTCCATGCGCGTGAACTGGCTCGGATCAACCCCGTATGGCACCAGGTGGCAGCGACCGGCGGGCGCGCCCAACCGTATGGCTCGTTGGCGAAGATCGTCGCTGGGCGCTGTGATGGCATTCGCCGCTCGGAAGATCCAGCGCGCAATCGATGAGATCAGGCCGCTCTGCTCGGCGATGAATAGGTCGGAGCCGTGGAGGCTCACGATAAGAGGCAGCCTCCGCAATCGGGCCACGAACGCCCCAACCGGGCCGTTGGGGATAACCCAGTGAGTGTGCATTATGTCGAACTTAATCGTTCGGGTAAGGCGGAGCAAGGCCCACAGACTGCTGATGAATACTACAGGGGTGAGGGGGAAAATAGCGCCCTTGACACGCACATCCGCTTCGAGCGCCTCGGCATAGCCCCATATATTTAGATGCTTTAAAGGACTGTACTTGAAAAAATGGAGATGGACACCCTTCTCTATCGAAGCCCTGCGTAGATCGGGATGATACGGCGCTAGCACATGCACTTCGTTACCAAGAGCGGCCACACTTGCGGCAATGGACTCGATGAAGGGCGCTGTAACGTCTCCCTCGTACTTGGGGTAGGAGCTAGTCACCATCAGAATCTTCATCATGCGGATGCGACACCCTTGCGCGCCTTAGTGCAACCAGCGTTACCGGTATGAGAGGTGTACAGAGCGAAAAGCACGCCTCATTATATCACAGGAAGTTGGCCCGCATGTGGGCCAGGCAGTTAGGGTCTAGGGGCTAGTGGTCAGGGGTCAGGGCACATGTTCATGTTAGGGAAAGAGGGGGTGCAGGGGCCTTCCACTGCCGGGGCATGAGCGAAGCGGGGGCTGCCCCCGAAAAATCCTCTATTTCCTAATAACTTGGTTGAAGATGCATTAGGGGTTAGGGAACAGGGAACAGAGGCTAGGAGTAGACACAAACGCAAAGACGCAAAGCACGCGCAAAGATTATGATGGGGTTCTTCCCTGGCCTCTAACCCCTACTTGAGGCCGCGAATATAGGCCACCAGGGAGTCCAGGTCGGAATCAGAGATGAGGTCAGGGCCGAAGCCGGGCATACGTCCTCTGCCGTGGCGCACTATGCTCTTTAGATCACCAGTGCTGAAGTTCGGCGCGGCCTGGACCAACGATGGGCCTGCGCCACGTCCCCCACCTGGGTGGCAAGTATTGCAGTACCTGGCGAATATCGCTTGACCACCTACGGGAGCAGCCGTTGCGCTTGGCCCAGAAGATGTGCTGCCACCGATGTCACACGCCGCAAGCGCGACCGGTCCCAAAACGGAACTCAACACAAAAATCGCGCCCAAGAGGACGCGCCTGCTATTCCGGTCAGTAGGCCTTCGTAGTTCCATAATGTTTCTCTTCTCAGGAGCGCACAGAGACTCATTTGGCCTGGTTTTTCGATGGATTTGCATGCCTGGTAGGGTACGGAGGTATTGTACACGTCGCAATCCGGGTGGTCAAGCAGCAGTGTAGAGCATCCGCTCGCCACATCAGGGGAAATCCGACGAAATTGCCAGGAAATAGTGCTATCTATCTCACATGGGCGTCGTTATTATTATTGGAACGGCTTGATGAGTGCGCCCCTTATCACTCCGTCAAGGGCGACCGAGGCACAAACGGCCTCACGCGAGAACGCTCGTGCCTCGGTTGGCCCAGGCCTTTTCTTCTCTCTTCCGCATCACGCTGCAACGATTGACTACCCCTGATGGGCGTGAATTAAGAGGTACACCATGCCCGACAACTATGAGCCTCATACCGATCAAACCAATATATCGGCTTACGTGGTATCCGGGTTCAACAAAGCGGTCCTTGTAACAAGCACTTTTGGCTTGCTGCTGGGAGGCTTCCTCGTCTCTGTATTTGCACACTGATCTAGACAGTTATCGGTTGTCAGTTATCAGGTACCAGAATACTGCCTTCCATACTGATAACTGTCTAAGGCTTCTTTACGCCCAGGCTAACTGACGCCGCCCCCAGCCTTTCCTCCTGCCTGAACGCACCTTCCGGCGCGATGCCTTCTACTAGTTCGCTGGACAACGTTTCGGTGCGAATGTAATCCATGAAGGTCTCAACCGCCCCTTGCAGCATATGAGCATCGCTGTTTCCATCCGCACCGTCGCTGACGGAGTAGTAGGTCGTGATGCGATCGCTCACATCGAGATCGGCTGACTTACGCATGTCGTTGACAGCACGGACAAAGTCGCGGGCCATACCTTCCTGGATCAGAGCCTCGTCGAGCTGCGTATCAAGGGCCACCACCAGCCCACCGTCCTGCGCGACAGCGAAACCTTCGCGCTCTCGCGTCTCCACCACAAGTTCGGCAGGGAGTAGCTCGACCGGCTCGTCTTCTCCCTCTATGTGAAGGGCTACCGGCTGCTCGCGTTCCAGTTGTGCCGCCAACTCCGTGGAATCCGCCTTGCCGAGCGCCTCCCGCAGCGCACCCATCCTCTTGCCGTACTTGGGGCCGAGCAGAGCAAAGTTAGGCTTGATTACGTATGTGATTAGCTCACCCACCTGCGTCGTGACAGTGAGGTTCTTCACGTTCAGTTCTTCCAATACACCCGCAGCGATGCGCTCAAGTGAGGCTT
>JBBSIK010000293.1:0-4646 GCA_038232115.1 Chloroflexia bacterium | reverse complement strand
GAAAGCGAGAACGAGCCGGGGCGCGTTGGCTCAATCGGCACATAGCTCAGACCGGCGCTGTCGAGCACACGGCGAGCGGCCTGTGCCCCAGTCATCTTCTGCATATTTGGAATCTGGGCTGCCTTCTGAAACGCATTCTTGACCCACCACTGGGCGAGGCCAGCGATGATCAGGCCGGGCAGCATTACAAAGAATATATATTTCGGATCAAAAAACATCTAATGTACTCCTCTTTCACAAACCACAACGCGAAGGGGCCTTCGCATTCCGAATGCTTACACATATAGTATACGCGATAACAGGCGCAAGCGTTGCGGCCTACACAGATCGGGATGCGCGAGAAAGCGCAAACGGCTGCATCGGAAACAAGGTCTCTTCCCCCAGCGAGAGCGCAGCTAGCAACTCGCCAACCAGTATGCCGAACTTGAAGCCGTGCCCGGAGAATCCCGCCGCGAGCACAGCGTTCGGTTGCCCTGGAACATGATCTATAAAGAAATCTTCATCGGGGGTCATCGCATACATGCAGACACGGGACATCCGCACGCTGCCCTTTGCGGCTCGTGGTATGTAGGTTGCGAGGAGGGACACAATGCGCTCGGTGAAGCTATCATCCGGCGTCTGCGGCAGGTCAGGGTCTACCAGCGGACCCGGTAGGTGGAGAGAAGCCTTCAGAAGGCTATGTTCGTCGAGGGGAAAGCCATAGAAGTCGTGGTCGAGATTGAGGAAGACTGGGAACTTGCCTGGCGCGAACTCATCGCCGAGGCCGGCCATATAGACGACCTGCTGCTTATGCGAAGTTACAGGCAGACTGACACCCAACTGCGGCAGCAATGTCGAGGACCACGGCCCGACCGCCAGTATCACCCGCGAAGCCTGCACCGTCTGACCGTTTCCCAGCGTGAGGACGGCACGCTCGCTGCCCGACACCATCGCTTGCAACCCGACTCCCTCGCGGATCTCACCCCCAAGCTCGCGCACTCGCCGAGCAAGAGTCGAGACGCAGTTCGACGCCCGCATGAAGCCACCTTCCGGGTTGATGGTGGCATATGTCATGTCGGCGACATGGAACTGAGGATAGAAGGAACATAACTCAGCCGGGGAAACCTCACGTATCGGGATACCCATGCGTGACACCGTTCGGAAAGAGGCACGAGCATGAGGCGCATCTCCACGCCCCCACGTGACAACGCCGGAGTTCACATACAGGTCGGCCCCCGTCTCGCGTTCAAGGGCCTGCCAGAGTTCGAGAGCCTTGCCCACCATGCGAGCATACATCTCGCTCTCGCCATACTCGTACCGTATCGCCTTTGTGGTGTCGGACGAAGCTGCTCTATCATGTCCAACCCGACTCTTCTCCAGCACCAGCACCTGCTTCACGCCACGCTTCAAGAGCGCATAGGCCGCAGCCAGGCCCATGACCCCAGCTCCTGCTATTGCAACTTCGTACTGCATGGCCTTCCTGTAGGGTTACGCATTGCCCACCTACCTGTTCGCGTGTACGGGCGAACCTAGCAACTGCGAGAAGGCCGTTTCCTGGACGGCTTCGGGCATGGTAGGGTGAGCGTGCATGGTGTGGGAGAGTTCTTCGGCGGTGATGCCTTGCTGCACGGCCAGGGTGCATTCAGCTATTACATCGGAAGCGTGCGCGCCCATCACCTGCATACCCAGGATCACGCCTGAGCCTGGATCGCATACCATCTTCACCAGCCCGTCTGGCTCGCCTATGGCTTGCGCTCGACCCAGGGCGGCAAAGGGGAACTTGGTCACTTTTACCGGAATGCCACGGTCTTTGGCCTGCTGCTCGATCATGCCGACAGAAGAAATTTCCGGGATCGTGAATATACAATCGGGGATCGCGCCGTAATCGGCAGCCCTATAGTGGCCCGTAATATTATCGAGAGCCACTTCGCCCTCGTATGAGGCCACGTGCGCTAGCATTGCGCCCGGCACTACATCGCCAATTGCATAGACGCCGTCCACCGAGGTCATCATGCGCTCATCAATGTGGATATATCCGCGCTGAGTGCTCAGGCCAATAGCATCCAGGCCCAGGCTCTGAGTGTACGGATAACGGCCCTTAGCCCAGAGCACATGGCTTACACCCCGCACTTCCTCTGCTCCCGAATCGGCGTTCTTGAGGGTCGCCTTTATGCCTTTGCCGCCCTCGCCTTCCACCATCCTGACCACGTCTGAGCGAGTAATGATCTCAATGCCCTGGCCCTTGACGATTTGCGTGAAGCGGCGCGAAATCTCCTCGTCCACGAGCCGGAGCACGCGAGGTGAGGACACCACCACGGTGACTTTCACGCCATAGGCATTGAAGATCGAGGCGAATTCCATGCCCACGATACCCCCGCCCACGATGATAATACTCTCCGGGATCGTGGGCAGCTTCTTCATTGTTCGCTCGGCATCGAGAATATCGTCGGACGTTATGACGCCGGGAAGATCGCCACCCTCGATGTCTGTGGGAAGCACGGTGCCGGAGCCTGTGGCGATAATGATGTTCTTTGCGCGCACCTCACGGCCATCCACATTGACGGTGCGCGGCGATGTGATAGTGCCATGGCCCGAAATCACGTCTACCTTGCGCGACTTCATCAGCCCGGTAAGGCCACTGCTGAGGCCATCCACCACCTTGTCCTTGCGGGCGACTGTCTTCTCCCAGTCAACGCGCACCTCACCGGCGAGATCGAGGCCGTACTTCTCGGCGTGGCGCATTTGCAGCATAAGCTCGCCCGTTTTCACCATCGTCTTGGAGGGTATGCAGCCACGCAGCAGGCATGTGCCCCCCAGTCGCCTGTCCTTTTCGATAATAGCGATCCGCGCGCCCTTCAGCGCCCCGTAAAGCGCAGCCACATAGCCACCCGGCCCTGCGCCAATAACGGCTATATCGTACTCTGTATTGTTCTGCTGGTCTGACATTCGCTTCCTCTCCCAAATAATTTTGTTCTGCTCTGCGTCCACGGGTACGCAGAACTTTATCCCACTCTCTGGGGATCTTCCCACGCACTCGCCACCCTAGCGGCGAAGTGTCCATTCCTCCGAGCTGTATTTATAGACCGAAAGCTCCCTCGCCGCTAACGCTTCATCTGCCGACACAGTGGACGTTTCCAGGCTGATCGAGAGCAGACGCTCACATGCGGGTGTCAGTGCCGCGATGACCTCTTCCGACTCAACCGGATGACCAAGTTCCCGGCGCAGAGATGTCATACGGGTGGGCAACTTGGTGTAGGCCCGTTGCCGTCCCGCCTCCGTAGCATACCTGAAAACCGAAACCCAGGCGTCCCAATCTATATCAAGCAAGATAGATCCGTGCTGCAAGAGTGTCCCGCCTCGCCTCGCCTGCGCGCTCCCCACTAGCTTCTTGCCGCCTGCTGTGAGTTCATAAGCGGAAGCCGCATCAAAGCAAACCGCGCCGTGGTCCTCTACAGCCGCGTCGTTACCAAATACGGTTTCCCGCCGGGCGGCTCCGGCTTGCGTCAGAGTACGGTCATATGGCGCGAGCGAAACACGAACACCGAGGCTGCTCAGGCCCTCCACAAGTGCCGCACTGATTTTGCGGTACGACTCGATGACGCCGCCGGACACACGAGGGTCATTATGGCGGGCGATTACGGAATAGGTGAGTTCGTGCTGGTGCAGCACTGCGCGACCCCCCGTGAGACGCCTTATCAGGTCCAAACCACGATCCGCACAGGCATCACGGTCAATCTCTCCAATGGACTGGTGCACACCCAGGGAGAGGGCGGCAGGCTCCCAGGTGTAGAAGCGTAGTATAGACTGCCCACCCGCGATCACCGATTCCAGAAGCACCTCATCCGTAGCCATGTTGAAAGCGCCAGATGCATCGCGGCTGATAAGCAGACGCCAGGGTTCTGTGCGAAGCGCGTTATTGGTGTCGGCAGTATCAAGAGACAGCATAATAAAGCAGGGTAGCCGATTTTGGCGCGGCTCACCCTATTATAACAAGATGCAAGATCAGTGACGAGGCAAGCTCCGCGGGTAGGCGTGCAGACTTAGAGTAGGTGAAAGTAGATAATGCACCGCAGAGGCGCAGAGGTTACGTAAGGATGCACAGAGAAAACAAGAATAAGCTTACTGGTGATTACCCACATCTCAGCTAGCCAACAGCACTCGGCGAATAAAGTCACGGGCAACACATACAAAGTCGCCCTGCGGCGACTAAGTTAGTGCTGTAAACATCCTATAGTCCGCCATGCGGACTTCGTAATCGTTGCCCGTGACTTTAGTCGCCAGGGATGCTCTGAGATGTGGGTAATCACCAGTAGCCTCCGCGCCCTTCTGCGTGCTCTGCACCTCTGCGGTGAATTCAGTCTTTGCTCCACCCCTATTCTGAACACTTACCTCCGAGGCAAACGCTCAGAATAGCTCATGGCCTTGGTGCAGAATCAGGGCACATATTAGGGAATAGAGGGTCTTTCGGGGGACCCCGCCCCTACACTATTTCCTCGATCGCAACTCAGAACAACTTACACAGAACAGTAAATGTTCAGATTAGGGGTGTGGAGGGCTGGGAGAGTATGAAGAGGCACTCTGAGAAGGGGTTGAGGCCCTTAGCACGCCAGGTGCCGAAGAGGGAGGCGAGTGTCATGCGTGTGCGTGAACCCCTCTTTGATTGAGAG
>JBBSIK010000292.1:0-4659 GCA_038232115.1 Chloroflexia bacterium | reverse complement strand
GTCCCTTGCTCGTGCTGCTGCTGGCGGGGGTGTGCGCGGCGCTCAGTGCGTTGACAAAGATAGCCGGGGTGGCATGTCTGCTGGCTCTGCTGGCGGACATGGCCTGGCTGTGGGTCGTGAGGCATGATGCCGGGCCTGCTGCTACCAGAGCGTCGAGGGCAGGATTGGTGAGCCTGCTGCTGGGGGTGGGGGGCGCACTGGTCGTGGTGCTGGGCCCCTTCCTCGTGCTGGCCCCCTCCCAGATCGTGCGCGATGTCTTTTTCTTCCAACTTCTCCGCCCCGGTGACGGTATCGTAAATATACCGGCTCGTATCGCGGAACTGACCGCCGACCTGCGAGACCCGATCACGCTCCTATTTGCCGCGCTGGGTTTCGTTGCCATCTCGCTGTGGATATGGATGCGGCGTTTGGCCGGCGAGTGGTGGGTGGTGGCTGTGTGGATGTTCTTTAGCGTGTTGCTATTCACCTACAGCCGCTCATTCTACCAGCATTATTACATCCAACTTGCCGCGCCCCTCTGCCTCATGGGTGCGGGAGTGAGCTTGATCCCACAGTTGGTGAGACGTGTAATGCCTGCCTCTACTGTCTCGCGCATACAGGTCTTAGGAGGAGTCGGCGCGGCATTGCTGGCACTCGTTGTTCTTCCTCTGCTAGGGGCGCAGTGGAGTGGGATAGTAAGGCGCACACCCGACCGCATATTTGAGCTTGTAGGCAAGTACATGAACAACGCCGTACCACCCGGCTCCCCTGTGCTCTCCACCGATGAGCAGTTCAACTTCCTCGCCGCGCGCCCGCCCAGCCACAATGCTACCGGCTATCTTGTTGACAGCTACGGCCACATGATCTCACTGGGCCTGGGCCTGAACACCCGCGATTGGGGCGATTTGTGGTCGTCAGTACTGCGCGGCGAGCATGGGATACCCACCTCAGCTCCTACGCAGGGCGCGGACCCCGAGGCCCTGAAGCATCGTGGTGATGTGTATGGCGCTATGCTGCGCCCCGAACCGCAAGCAGACTTCCTTGACCGTGCTTCCCACGTGCCTCTGATTGTCCTACACACCACCGGCTTCAATCGCCTCACGACCGCTACCCAGAAGACAATCGCCGCCGAGAGCCTGCTGGTCGAGCAGAAGGAGCGATATTCTATCTACCGAGTTGAGAAGGCGAAGTAGCTCCTCTGGTAAGTGTTCAGATTAAGGGCACGGAACCGCAGAGACGCAGAGGAAAAATAATGGGTATTATCCGCACCTCTGTGCCTCCGCAGTGAATTCAGTCTTTGCTCCACCCCTATTCTCAACACTTACAACGTTCCAAGCTGGTGATTACTCACATGTCAGAGCACCCCGGCGGTTGAAACCGCAGGCAACGACTACGAAGTCCGCATGGCGGACTATAGGATGGTTATAGTGCCCACTTAGTCGCCAAGGCACAATTGCAGATGTGGGTAATCCACAACAAAACCACAAAAAAATTGGCCCTTGACAATGCCGCGCACGGGTGATATAATTTCATGTCCAGGGCAAAATACCCCCATTTTATGACAGACCGACAGACGCAGAAATAACCCCTTACCTGTCTAGCGACCGCCTACAAGGGCATGTGGCGACGGGAAGGGTGTTTTGCGTCTACTACGAGTCTTCTTGCACTCCCATTCCCTTCGCCTCCTCTGGCAACAGGGCACACCTGGGCACAGGCTGAGCGTTTTAGCAGGCATCTAGAGCTACAGAGCGTTCAAGAGTTATAGGAGCAACATATTTATGACGACAGCTATACGCCCGCAGAACACTCCCACTCCCTTTCCTTATACCGACGAAGAGTATCTCGAACTGGTAGGACGGCGCAACTTCGGCAGGATCCCTTCCGTTATGCCGATGCCCAATCTTATCCAGATCCAGGTCGACTCTTTTGATTGGTTTAAGAGGCAAGGGTTGCAGGAGTTGTTCGAAGAAATCTCACCGATTACCGACTTCACCGGCAAGAACATGGAGCTGCGCTTCCTCGACTTCCACTTTGGGGAGCCGCGTTACTCTGTTTTCGAGTGTCGCCAGCGCGATATGACCTATGCCGCCCCTCTCCGCGTGAGGGTACAGCTACTTATTAAAGAAACAGGAGAAATTAAAGAGTCTGAGATATTCATGGGCGACTTCCCGCTCATGACCGACACCGGCACCTTCGTCATCAACGGAGCCGAGCGCGTTGTGGTGTCGCAGTTGGTCCGCTCGCCCGGCGTCTACTTTACAGCTACCGAAGACGCTAACACAGGTCGCCAGCTTTTCGGCGCGAAGCTGATACCCAACCGTGGCGCGTGGCTGGAGTTCGAGACATCGAACAAAGATGTTATATCGGTCAAGGTAGACCGCAAACGCAAGATACCCGTGACTATCTTGCTGCGCGCCCTTGATAGCTTGAATGAAGATAAGAAGAGCAGGCGTTTCTCTGAAGACGAGCAGTTGCTGGAACTGTTCAAGGAAGCTAACAACCACCCCGACCATAATTACGTCCGTTCGACCATTGACAAAGATGGTATCCACGAACGGGAGGGGAAGGAAGCCACTGAAGAGGCGGTGATCGAGTTTTATCGCAGGCTCCGTCCCGGCGATCCACCGACGCTCGATAACGCCAGGAGCTTGCTCCAGTCGCTCCTGTTCAACTCCCGCCGTTACGACCTCGCCAAGGTGGGACGCTACAAGCTGAACAAGCGCCTCGGCGTTGAGGCGTTGCTCGACAAGCGTGTGCTCACCAACGATGACCTGATCAAGATAGTCGAACAAATCATGGTGCTAAACAACCGTGAGCTTGACCCGCAAGGCCACGCCCGCCCCGACGATATTGACCACCTGGGCAACCGCCGCGTGCGTGCCGTGGGCGAGCTTATCCAGCAGCAGTTCCGCGTGGGTCTCCTGCGCATGGAGCGTGTCATCAAGGAGCGGATGTCGATCCAGGACCCTGAGAGCGCATCTCCTGGTGCTCTTATCAACATCCGCCCAGTCGTGGCTGCCATGCGCGAATTCTTCGGCGGCTCTCAGCTTTCGCAGTTCATGGATCAGACCAATCCCCTGTCCGAACTGAACCACAAGCGTCGCCTGTCCGCCCTCGGCCCCGGTGGTCTTTCCCGCGACCGAGCCGGCTTCGATGTCCGCGACGTGCATGAGAGCCACTACGGACGCATCTGCCCGGTGGAGACCCCGGAAGGCCCGAACATCGGTCTGATCGGCTCGCTGGCGACGTATGCACGTATCAACGAGTTTGGCTTTATCGAGACGCCTTACCGCAAGGTGGTCAATACGATCAACAACACGGCTGCTGAGTTGATAGGTCATGCCCTGCGCGAGAACATCGAGGATAACAAGGGCAAAGTTATCGCCGAGGTGGGCACTGTTATTGACGGCCCCCTCGCCAAGCGGATAGCGACTACCGAACTGACTCGCGTGAAGGTGCGCCCCAGAGTAAGCGAGCATATCGAGTACCTGTCGGCTGACGTGGAGGACAACTTTATCATTGCGCAGGCAAACGCCCGCGTTGACGAGAGCGGCCACTTCCTCGACAGGACGATCACTTCACGCTACCAGCAGCAGTTCCTCCAGGAGCCTGCTGACCGCCTGGACTACATGGACGTGTCTCCCAAGCAGGTGGTGTCAGTGGCAACAGCCTTAATTCCGTTCCTTGAGCACGACGATGCGAACCGTGCGCTCATGGGAGCGAACATGCAGCGGCAGGCGGTGCCTCTGCTCCTGCCCCGCTCGCCTATCGTGGGCACGGGCATCGAGTGGCAGGCCGCCCGCGACTCCGGCCAGGTGGTGCTTTCCAAGCAGGAAGGTGTGGTAATTCGTGCCGATGCCTCCATGATCGTGATCCGCGACGATGAGGGCACCGAGCATGAATACAACCTGTCGAAGTTCGTGCGCTCCAACCAGGACACCTGCATCAACCAGCGCCCTCTCGCCAGGAGCGGCGACCGGGTGCATGCGGGCACTGTAATAGCCGACTCATCGTCAACGGAGAACGGCGAACTTGCCCTGGGCCAGAACATCCTGGTGGCCTTTATGAGCTTCGAGGGCGGCAACTTCGAGGACGCTATCCTTCTGTCGCAACGCCTGGTCATGGACGATGTGTTCACTTCGATCCACATCGAGAAGTACGAGGTAGAGGCCCGCGAGACCAAGCTGGGCCCCGAGGAAATCACCCGCGACATTCCGAATGTAGGTGAAGAAAGCCTGAAGAACCTGGATGATCGCGGCGTTATATATGTAGGCGCGGAGGTTACAGCGAACGACATCCTGGTCGGCAAGATCACGCCGAAGGGCGAGACCGAATTGACCCCGGAGGAACGCCTGTTGCGTGCCATCTTCGGCGAGAAGGCCCGCGAGGTGAAAGATACGTCACTACGCGTGCCTCATGGTGTGCGCGGCAAAGTCATTGACGTGAAGCAGTTCTCCCGCGCCAACAACGACGAATTGCCTGCGGGCGTGAGCCAGATGGTGCGTGTGTCTATTGCTCAGAAGCGCAAAATCTCGGTTGGCGATAAGATGGCGGGGCGGCACGGCAACAAGGGCGTTATCTCCCGCATCCTCCCCATCGAGGATGTGCCGTTCTTGCCCGATGGCACGCCGGTAGACATCATACTGAACCCTCTGGGCGTGCCTCACCGTATGAACATCG
>JBBSIK010000291.1:0-4665 GCA_038232115.1 Chloroflexia bacterium | reverse complement strand
TTTATTCAATGTTCTCGCAAGGAGCGGTTATTCCGGTGCCAATACAAGCAGCTTTGAACATCGTGCAGGTCGTTCTGGCGATAGTGCTTATCGTGGCGATCCTGTTGCAGACCAAAGGCTCCAGCTTTTCGGGTATCTTCGGCGGCGATTCGACATCGGTGTATCGCACCCGCCGTGGTTTTGAAAAGCAGCTTTTTCGCATGACGATTGGCATGTCGGTGGTCTTCTTCATAGTGGCGCTCATCAATAGTATCGTAACGACAAGGATATAGAGTGGCGCTCTTGTGACGAGTGAAATGTGAAAACTTGATGCGGTTTGTTACACAGTGGCGCATAGAGCCAAAGTTTAGCAAGCCGCATCATCTTTTTAGCTCGTTACCAGGCACTTCTCACGCCTTTCTTTTCCCCTCCTCATGTTTCTCTCTTTTCGTCCACAGGCCGTAGTGACCTCGGTAGGCGTGGCTCTCTTGCTGACAGTGCTGCTCGTCACGTCGGGGACTAATGCCGGTAATATCTCTGCTTCTACTTCCGTCCGCAATAGCACCTATGTAGAGGCGATGGTTGGCGCGCCCAGATTCGTCAACCCTCTGCTGGCTTCTTCGGACACCGACACCGACCTGGCTCACCTCGTCTACAGTGGCCTTACCCGTGTCGCTGGTAATGACAGCATCGCCCCCGACCTGGCTAGCGGCTGGGATGCCAGCCCTGACGGTCGCACCTACACTTTCACCCTCAAGGCCGATGCTAAGTGGCACGACGGCGAGCCTGTGACCTCTGATGATGTGCTGTTCACACTTGAATTGCTGCGCGGGCCCGACTTTCCTGGCGACCCCACGCTGGTTGCGCCCTGGAAGAACATAGATGTGAAAGCTTCCGACAAACAGACTGTTACTTTCCGGCTGCCCGCCCCGGACGCCTCTTTCCCGCAGTTCACCACCCTCGGCATCTTGCCTCGCCATTCGTGGGGCACTATCAAGAGCAGCGAGTTGGTTACTTCAGGGCTGAACCAGGCTCCCATCGGCGCGGGGCCATGGCGATATGTGCGCGGACCTCTTGTGCCCTCCGATACGACAGGGGCCAGTGACGCAGGACTCTCCACTCCCGCCCCTGCTGCTTCATCTGCCGAGGGCGACGTGCTACTGGAGCCGAACCCTTATTTGCCTGCCGAAAACAATTCTATCTCTCGACTCTGGTTCAGGCCCTACCCAACGTTTGGCGCGGCGCTAACAGGCTTCAAGATGGGCGAGGTACACGGTCTGGGCCACATACCAGTCGAACGCATGGCTGAAGTAGCCACCGTGCCGGGCGTCGAACTGCACCGGCACGGGTTGGCTCGCTACAGCATGCTTATCCTCAACGTGCGCTCTCCCCTGTTCGACAAGCCCGAGACGCGCCGCGCTATCGAGCTTGCAATAGACCGCGATGCCATAATTCGTGGCAGCCTGGACGGGCTGGCACAACCCCTGATGAGCCCCATTCTGCCGCAATCGTGGGCGTATGACCCTCTGCTGGCGAAAAAAGCCGCGTATGACCCCGCTCAAGCCCGGCAACTGCTCGATACGGCGGGCTGGCGGGTGGGACAGGGCGGCGTGCGCACCCGCAACGGTGTCACCATGACGGTGGTACTCGCCGCCAACGCCGACGTGCCTTCCAATGTGGCCGTGGCCGGGCAGTTGGCGGGCTTCCTCAAGAACGTGAGCGTGGACGTGAAGTTGGCTCTGGTGAGCCGGGAGGCGCTGCTGCGGGACTACCTGGGGCCGCGCGCTTTCCATATGGCACTCGCGGGCTGGGAGGCGCAGGGTGCAGACCCTGATGAGTCGGCTTACTGGCACTCGTCACAGGCTAATATCAGCGGCGGCCTGAACTTCTCAGGCTGGAGCAACCCGGAAGCCGATAAAGCGCTTGATGCCGCCCGTGCCACCACAGACCGCGCCGCCCGCGCATCGGGCTACAAGGCGTTTCAGCAGTTATTCCTTGCAGACGCCCCCGCCACCATCCTCTATAGCCCAGTCTACGTGTACGCCACCCTCGCACCGGCCACAGGCGTCACCCTCCCCTCGGAAGATATGCTCAGCCCCGCCGCCCGCTTCGACATGATCCAGGGTTGGTCGCTGCGGCCCTCCCGCCTGCCCTGAGCGACAAAGTGATGAGGGCTGAGGGCTGAGGGCTGAGGGCTGAGGCTGAGGGCAAAGCGGGGAACGCGACTCACTTTGCCCTCAGTCCTCATCACTTCGCCAGGTTGATTGCAGTACCACTGTGCCTTACAATGGGGGCATACGGAGGTAGACGAGATGCAAAAACCGCCGGTAGTGATATATACGGGTAACTTCTGAGGGTCTTGCCACAATGCGGAAGAGTTTCTTTCGCGTATGGGCGTGCCTCATGTCGAGCGCAATATCAGCCGCGACCCCGAAGCCAAGCGCGAGTTCTTAGAAAAAGGGTATGAGTTCCTGCCTGTAATCGAGGCGGGTAACACGGTCATAACAGACTACACCGGCGAGCCTCTGCTGATCGAGGTGCTGGTGGCGGAAGGGTATATGTAAGGCGACCGGGACCTCCTTTGCGTAACGGGTGGCTGTAGCTTACAATGGTATAATAGGTATTGACTGATCCACTGCCAGGAAGCCTTTATGCCATCTGCGACCGCATTACCGAAGCCCATTACAGCTTACTATGCCACGCTTGGGGAGTTCAGGCACCAGCACGCCGGTAATGAAGGTGCTACCCGCATTGCCTTCCAGACCCTGCTTGCCGATATGGGCCGCCCCCACAGTCTAACTGTGCTGGGCGAGCAATCTATGTCGGTTGCTAAGAAGAAATCTATTCGTGTAGATGGCCTTGTGGTTGACCAGTACAGGCTGCAACGTGGCATCTGGGAGGCTAAAGACCCGGGCGACGATCTGGATGCCGAAATATCCAGGAAGATTCAGAACGGCTATCCTCTTGCCAACACGATTTTCGAGAACACCGAGCGCGCGGTACTGTTTCAGAACGGCCACGAGGCGTTTAATGACGACATTACCCGGCCCTCCAACCTGTTGCTGCTGCTCAACAGGTTCTTCGACTACAGCGAGCCTCGCATCGAGGGCTTCCATAAGGCCGTTGCCGAGTTTCGCCAGCGCATACCCGAACTCGCGCAGGGCCTGACCGCCATTATTGACGAGGCCCGGCGCGATAACCCTGCCTTTCGTAGCGCAATGGCCGACTTCCTGACCCTGTGCCGCGAGGCCCTCAACCCCGCCACCACCGAGGCCGAGGTCGAGGATATGCTCAAGCAGCACATCCTCACCGAGCGCATATTCCGCTCTATTTTCGACAATCCCGACTTCGTGCATCGCAACGCCGTGGCCGTCGAGTTGGAGAAGATGGTGAAGTCTCTCACCAGCCGGTCCTTTAGCCGCAACGATTTCCTCAAGCGGCTCGACTTCTTCTACAGGGCGATTGAGGACACCGCCGCGACCATTGACGACTACCAGGAGAAGCAATCGCTGCTCAATACCCTGTACGAGCAGTTTTTCCAGGCGTATTCCACCCGCGCCGCCGACACTCACGGCATCGTCTACACGCCCCACGAGATTGTGCGCTGGATGGTGAATTCGGTGGAGCAGGCTCTTAAGCGGGAGTTCGACCTATCGCTGTCGTCGCCGGGCGTGCATATCATAGACCCGTGCGTGGGCACAGGAACCTTTGTGATGGAGCTATTGCAGCACATCCCTATGAGCGCGCTGGAGGCCAAGTATGCTAGCGAACTGCACGCCAACGAGGTGCTGCTGCTCCCCTATTACATCGCCGCCCAGAACATCGAGCACGCCTATTACGAGCGCACCGGCTCCTACGCGCCTTTCGAGGGGCTGGTCTTTGCCGACACGCTAGACCTGCTGGAACACCCTCAACTGCCCCTGTTCGCGCCTGAGAATACACAGCGCATCGAGCGGCAGAAGCAAGCCCCTATCTTCGTGGTTATGGGCAACCCGCCTTATAACGTGGGCCAGGTGAGCGAAAACGACAACAACAAGAACCGAAAGCATCCCGCCATAGATAGCCGCATCCGCGAGACTTACGCCAAATCGTCCAAAGCCACCAACAAGAACGCCCTCAGCGATATGTACGTCAAGTTCTTTCGCTGGGCTTCGGACCGCCTGGGCGGCCGCGATGGCGTAATCTGCTTTGTGTCCAACAACTCTTTCATGGACCAGATTGCCTTCGACGGCATGCGTAAGCACCTGCAACAGGACTTCTCCCGCATCTACACCTTCGACCTGGGCGGCAACGTGCGTAAGAACCCCAAGCTGTCGGGCACCACCAACAACGTGTTCGGTATCCAGGTGGGGGTGACTATTACGCTGCTGGTACGCAACAGCAAGCACACCACGCACGAGGTGTTCTATACCCGCGTGGACGAGTTCTGGACGAAAGAGCAAAAGCTGCACCACCTGGGCGAAGTTGCAGACTACACGCACGTTGATTGGCAGCAACTTACGCCGGATGCGCGGAATACCTGGCTCACCTCCGGCTTGCGTGCAGAGTTTGACAACTTCGTGCCGGTGGGAACGAAAGAAGCTAAGGCTGAGACAATAACGGGCACGGGCGTTATATTCAAGACTTACGGGCGTGGCGTCGCCACTTCAAGAGATAACTGGGTCTATGACTTTAACCCTGATGAAC
>JBBSIK010000290.1:0-4688 GCA_038232115.1 Chloroflexia bacterium | reverse complement strand
GGCGGACTTCATAAGCGTTGCCCGTGACTTTAGTCGCCGGGTGCTGTTGGCTCCCGCAGATGTGGGTAATCACCAGATGAGTCCCCCTTGCATCATTGCGCAAAAACGGTGCATAATAGCGCAATCGGCGTGCGGTGTGCTTACATGATGAGAGGCTGGTCCTATGCGTTACCTGGGTAACAAAGATAGTTTGCTGCCCTTTATTGACGAGGTGCTTGCCATGCACGGCGCGGTAAGCACGCGGCAGACCCCTCTCTGTGTGTGCGATCCTTTCACCGGCACGACATCTGTCGCTCGCCACCTCAAGCGCCTGGAATGGAGAGTGGTCACGGGCGATATAATGACCTACTCGTATGCCCTTCAGCATGCCTACATCGGCCTCAACGAAGCGCCCGCTTACACCAATCTGGTCAATGCTGGCGTGCTTGATACCAGCATCAACCTGCCCGTGTCCCTCCATCGCGCCATCGCCCACCTCAACAATCTGCGCGGTATCGAGGGTTTCTTTTACGCGCATTACTCGCCCGACGGCCCCGATGAAAGGCGTTACTTCACATCAGGCAACGCCCTGCGCATTGATGCCATCAGGCAGACCATCAACCAGTGGTCGGATATGGGACTGCTGAACGAAGCCGAGCGATTTCTTCTGCTCGCGGCGTTGATAGAAGCGGTATCCAGGGTAGCCAATATCGCTGGTACATACGCGGCTTACCTCAAGCGGTGGGACTCCAGGGCACGCAAGCCGCTCATGCTGGCTGTACCGCAGATGGTACACAGCGCCCACGAGCACAAGATCAATCTGGCAGGAGCAAACGATCTTGTGCCCGGCGAAGAATGCGATCTTCTCTATGTAGATCCCCCGTACAACACGCGCCAGTATTGCACCAATTACCATCTGCTCGAAACGCTGGCGAAGGGCGACGAACCGCATACAAAGGGCGTAGCAGGGCTGCGGGCCGACAGCGACGCCCAAAAGTCGGCCTATTCGAGGATGGGCAAGGCCGAAGAGGCGCTAACGAGGCTCGTGAAAGATGCGAATGCCAAGTGGGTGCTTATGAGCTACAACAGCGAAGGGGTGATACCGCACGACCGACTGGTAGAGATATTATCGGAGCGTGGCAATGTAGAGATATACGCCTGCGAATACCGGCGCTTCCGCTCCGATGCCGACGGAGAAAACCGCCAGTACAGTCCCAACAACACCGTACAAGAGATGCTCTACTGGGTGGGATAGCTGTGCGAATTCTTAATTGGCGGCCTTACCGGTATAGGCGCTAAAGGGTTCCTGGAGGAAAGCATGCTGGGGAACAAATTAGATAAACCACAAAGTAGCGCAGCCACGCTGGTCCCCAAGAGCGCGCAGTCAATTAAGAATCCAACATTAACAATTAAGAATTCGCCACAGACGATGCCCCACCCTCGAAATCGCCTGAACAACCTGACCGGGCGTGAGTGGGTGCATTTTCTCTCGTCAGTCGAGACAACCGCCTACCCGACAACCGGACCCAACTCATGTGGTCACAACCTGCGCCGCATCCACCCCTCGCCCAAGCCGCCCCAGTTGATGCAGCGTATCGTGGAGTTTTTCACTAAAGAGGGACAGTGGGTGCTTGACCCCTTTATGGGGGTTGGTGGCACATTACTGGGATGCTCATTGGCCGGTCGCAACGCTGTGGGACTGGAGTTGTCTTCCGGTTACATAGATACATACCTGCAGGTAGCGCGCCAGGAGGGATTGCGACCACAGACCGCAGTGCTTGCCGACGCACGGGATATGCTCGACCAACCGGAGGTGGCAGGCCGGCGCTTCGATATGGTGCTGACCGACCCCCCGTATGGCGACATGATGCGCAGGCCACAAAGCGGGGAGAAGAAGAAGAAAACGGGTATCTCAGCGCCTACCCCTTTCACGGACAGTTCAGCAGACCTGGGAAATCTGCCGTATGATTCGTTCCTTGATGAGCTTATTGGCATATTAGCCAAATCTTTGAGCATAGTGAAGCTTGGAGGATATATGGTTTTGTTTGCAAAAGACCTCCAACCGACCCCAGAGTACCATTACCTGCTACATGCCGATATAGTCATTCGCTTATCCGGCCTCTCCAACTTGGCATATAGAGGCTGCAAGATATGGTACGACCAGACTCCCCGCCTCTATCCCTTCGGTTATCCCTACAGGTTTGTTGCCAATCAGCTTCACCAATACATCCTCATCTTCCAGAAGCTCACCAACTAACGAGACTATAGACGATAATAACGTGGACGGAGGACTGGTTTCTAACGTTCGTTTGCCCGCATGACCCCTGGTTGGTATACTGGAAGGCCTATAGCGAAGGAGGACATTTCGTGAGCAATTACCTTATTGACGTCCATCTCTACATGGAGAAGGGGATGTATGCCCGCCTCGTGGAGCGAGCACTGGAACTTGGCTTACCACTCAGTGCCGTAGTGCGCGAGGCAGTGGTGCAGTACTTCGCCGACATACCGGAGGTCGCGGATCGCACAGGCGACACCGCACAGCCCGACGATCCCATCTGGCAGATACCCGATCTCAGCCAGTCGTTCGGCGCGCTGAACGTGCCCGGCATGGGTGAATCCGGTCCCAGTGGCAACGGAGGTTCACGGTAATGCAACGGACCCACCGTACCATCTTCGTCAATACGAGCGGCTGGCTAGCCCTCTACAACCCCAACGACTCGAATCACGAGGCCGCAGCAGGCCTCTGGGAAGACCTGAGCAGCCAATCGGTGCGCTTCGTCACCACCGACTATGTACTCGACCAGGTATACACCGCACTCAAAATCTTCGGCTCTCTCGATACCGCTCAGGCCCTGCATACCGTGCTCGACAGGACCAACCTCCTGCGCCTGTTCTTGGTAGACAGCGTCATCTTCGACCGTGCCTGGAAGGTGTTCGCTGAAGACGAGCACCCGCAGTTCACCTTCACGGACTGTATCAACTACTCCGTAATTGAGTACCTCGGCGTCACCGAAGTCTTCACCTTCGACCACAATTTCACTGCTCCCGGCCTGATCATTCTGCCAAGCGCGGGGCGGAGCGAGTGAAATATGCCTCTGAAACGTGAAACGTCCTCAGCAGCTTGGACAGGATAAACGAAGTGGGTCGCCTCTAGTCAGTCGAGGCGACCCACTTCGTTATTTAGAGCCAACTGCCACCTATCGCATCACATTTCACGTTTCACCCACCGATGTGCGACATCTCTACCTTTGCCCGGCCTACTGTCTCCAGCGTGCGAATATCGGAGTAGCGATCGGAGCGGCGGCGCCATACCCGGCGGACGAATCCGGATATGTCCTCATCCGACACGCCAGAGCGCAGCAAGGACCGAAAGTCTTGCCCGGCGCTCCCAAAGAGGCATGTGTATAGCTGGCCCTCCGGCGACAGGCGGGCGCGAGTGCAGGTAGCGCAGAATGGCTGTGTTATCGAAGAAATTATGCCGATTTCGCCACCGCCATCAAGGTAGCGGTAGCGCGAGGCGACCTCACCTGCGTAGTTTGCATGAGCGGGTTCGAGGGGCATCTCGGCGGATATAGCGCGTATTATCTCAGTAGCTGGCACAACGTCGTCCATACGCCAACCATTGGACGCGCCCACATCCATGTACTCGATGAAGCGCAAGATGTAGCCGGTGCCGTGGAAATGCCGCGCCATATCCAGTACGCTGCCATCCGTCATACCGCGCTTCACCACCATGTTTATCTTAATAGGCCACAGCCCAACCGCCCGCGCCGCCTCAAGTCCCTCCAGCACGCGCTCGACGGGGAAGTCCACGTCATTCATCACCTGGAAAACCTTGTTGTCCAACGAGTCGAGGCTGACAGTCACGCGATTCAGCCCGGCATCCTTCAGCGCCCGTGCCTTCTTCGCCAGCAGCGAACCGTTGGTGGTAAGCGTCAGGTCTTTCAGGCCGGGGAGGGGAGCCAGCATCGCAATCAGCTTCTCCAGGTCGCGCCGCACCAACGGCTCGCCACCTGTGATGCGTAGCTTCTCCACGCCATTGGCGATGAAGATGCGGGCCAGGCGAGTGATCTCCTCAAATGTCAGCAGGTCGCGCGCATGCAAAAACTGGAAATCCCGGCCAAACACCTCTTTAGGCATGCAGTAAGTACATCGGAAATTGCACCTGTCCGTAACCGAGATGCGGAGGTCCTGCAAGGGTCTATTAAGCTCGTCTCGAACACCCAACTTCATCTATAAACACCGGTCCAACTCATAACTAAAAGCTCAAAACTCAGAAAGCTACCCGGCCCCAATGCCAACCCAATGCTCGCCGTTCTCGAAATATTCCTTCTTCCATACGGGCACACGCTCTTTGAGCAGGTCGAGGGCCTCGCTGCAAGCCTCGAACGCCTCATGCCTGTGGGCCGATGATGCGGCAATCACCACGCTTGCCTCGCCCACTGCCAGCTTGCCCACGCGGTGCCTCATGGCTATGCCGTGCAGCCCCCACTTCTCCAGCATCTCGCTGCCAATGCGCGCCATCTCGGCCTCAGCCATCTCACCGTAAGCCTCATACTCGAGGGCCACCACCAGGCGACCGTCGGTATTGTCGCGCACGGTGCCCGTAAACGTCACAACGGCACCGTCGCCTGGGGTGAGCACGATGTTCACGAGGTCGTCGGTGGAGAGCGGGTCGGATGTCACTTGAAACAGACAATGGCCCCTGT
>JBBSIK010000289.1:0-4692 GCA_038232115.1 Chloroflexia bacterium | reverse complement strand
CGGAATGACGACAAGAAGTTGGTCGCGCCGGAAGGCGAACCCGAAACAGGCGATGTGGGCGCGGCGCTCGATTTCCTCGGCAGGCAAGACGGTGTAGATACAACCAGACTCGCGCTGGTGGGCCACTCGTTCGGAGCGCGCATATCTCTTGCCTATGTGGCTGAACACGCCGCAAGGGGTGTCAAGGCTATTGTCTGCATCGGCCTGCCCGTTGCCTGGCGCGATCTGAGCCACCTGGGCCAATGGCCCCACCCGCGCCTCTTTATCACCGGCGATCGCGACGATTTCTGCCCTCCCGCCAAGCTCAGTGAATATGTAGAGACTCTGCCGCAACCACGGAGCATGCTCACGCTCCGCGATACCGGCCATTTCTTCGAGGGACGTGAGAACGACCTGGCTCTCGCAGTGCTTACCTTCATGCGCCAGGTGCTAGGCTAAGACGAAGTTGAAAGTAGCTATCAGGTGTTAGTTGCTAGACGAGAACCCCTTACTGGGCGTGGTTCGTGGCGTTCTAGCATCTTGACGTTTTTGTCTCCTGATGATCCTAATAGTGGGCACATATGGTCCGTACTTGCGGCTGGTCGTCGTTGGTGAGCATGCCACGCTCTGGAGAAAACAAGGAGAACATCGGCAAAGCAAAGCTAGAGGAAACAACATGGCTATCGAAAAGTACCAGTTCCAACGAGTAATGGGGTCATTCGCGAGTGGAGTAACTATCGTAACCGTCATGGCACCAGACGGCACGCCACGAGGGTTTACCGCCAGCGCGGTCACCTCACTGTCCCTTGAGCCACGTATGCTCCTCGTATGCGTAAGCGAGCGATCCACTACCCTGGAGATGATAAAGGAGGCAGGTTCGTTCGCCGTAAACATACTGGCCGCGACCCAGCAGTATGTGGCCCAGCAGTTTGCCACGGCTCAAGGGGACAGATTCACGGGCTTGAGATGGCGACCCGGACATGAAACCGGAGCGCCGGTAATTGATGGCTCGCTCGCTTTCGCGGAATGCCGCCTCTCAAATACCTGCAAGGGTGGCGACCACTCTATCTTAATGGGGGAGATCGTTGCGGGCGACGCGCACGAGGCCGAGCCTCTGCTCTACTTTCGAGGTCGCTACGGCCAATACGAGGCCGTAGTCACGCCGGTTGTGCATCCCGCCGACATATGGGAGATATGGTAAACTCAGTGTTTTACAAGGATTTTACAGGCTCCTAACGAAATCTAGCCTGAATTGGTATAAAATGAAGCTGGTTGCCTAACAACGCCACCTACAGTAAAGACCGCAGCCAGCCCAATAATTACATACGTTACACAGGAGATATTTTGATGAATCGTTTAAAAAGCTACGCGAGCATAGGGGCGGCCATCGCAGCCGTGATAGCTGGAGGCTACTTCAGCGCCGCTGCTAATGCTCAATCTTCTAAACAGACCCCTACCCCCAGCGCAAAGCAGGCGCAGACCGGCCCTCACCCTACCAGGATCGTTGGTAAGGTCAGTGCAGTTGGCGCCAACAGTATCACTCTCACAACCCACAAAGGTGATGTGACGGCGAATGTGAGTGCCAACACCTGGATTGTCGTTCGCAAAGACAAAGGCAACAGCCAGGGCGCTATCGGGGACATCGTGAAGGACAAGATCGCTTTCGTGGTCGGTATGACCACCGACGACCCGAAGGTAGTAGACGCGCGAGTAGTTACCGAAGGGGCAAAGCTCAACGGTATACTCGGTCCTGGCGAACACAGCAAGGGGCACACCAAAGGCCAAAAAGGCCATGGCTTGTCCGGGCACGCAGCCTCCGGCACCGTCAAGTCGGTAAATGGGAGCACCCTCACAATCACTACCGAGAAGGGTAAGGATGTGGACGTTGCGACCACTGCGGACACTATTGTCTTGAACAACGGCTTCCAGCCCGTCAGTTCCATCAAGGCTGGCGATAAAATCCAGGTGCTTGGCACGCCACAGCACAAGGACAAAAATACCCCAGCAGTCCCCGGCAACCTCCAGGTAACGGCCTGGGCGCTGCGCGTGCAGAACACCGGCACGCAATTAAGCAGAGGCCACGTGTCCGGCCCGGTGAGCGGCAACACATTCACCCTCAAGACGGCGAAGAATAGCGACGGTCTGACTGTGAACGTGGATACCAGGACAGCTTTCAAGGCGCTGACCATATCGGCAGCCGACCACAAGGCCAGCCTCGGCAACGCGGCGCAGACAGACCTGAAGGGCGACAGTAACATCATCGTTGATGGCACACTGAGCGCCAACGGCAAGACTCTCAGTGCTACTGCCGTGATAATCCTGCCCAACAAGCCTGACCTCAAACACCAGCCTAAGCCGTAGTTCTTAGGGAATGGGCACAAGCAAGTAGGGGAGTGCGATAATCAATGCACTCCCTTTTGCATACGACTGTTAAGGCGTTTTCCACCCGGAAGGGCTGTGTTAGCAATGCGGGCGCTTGAAACACACCGGCACGTCTTCTCTTCCATACTATAGTTAAGGCGTGTTTTTAAATCAGTTACCGAGCAGGCACCCAGATGCTCATTGTCACTCTGAACGCAGTGCAGAATCACGTGGGTAGTTAGACCGTGGGTAGCTGGGCACATCAGGGCGTAATGCTGAGTATCAAACACGGGCGGCTGATTCTTCGCACGCTCAGGATGACAAAAGGCAGCCTGGTTGCGGTCTGGCTAACATTTTGAGGAATGACTTGGCGTTCCTCCGCATATGCTCGGTTCCAGACGTTCTTGCCACATTATCTCTCGACTTCAAATCTGAACACTTACGCAGAGACCGGGGTATACTGCTTACGAAGGAGTTCCAACCTCCCTACAAAGAAGGAGCCACCTCTCTGTCCCGATGCCGGGTGAGAGGCGGCTCCTTCTCTTGGTTACGAGAAGACTGGTCTACTGCGTGCCCGTCTTACCCACAAGTATGGGTAGCGTGGTAGGCTCCTGTGAGCCTGGCGCGTCTTCTATGGTCACTGCCACTTCGGCATAACCACGAATGTTGCTCGCAACCTGTACCTCGTGCCTGGCCTGGCCACTCTGCCCCGGTGTGAAAATGCCGGCGGCCTGGGGCTTGCCAGTAGCTGGGATGACCCATAGCTCGTACACTTTCTGCGCAGGCAACTGCGCAAGATCGCTGCCGAGGAGTACAACGTCGTTCCTATCAGGATTTACAAAAGCCACAACAGAGCTTTTCACAGTGTCGTTCTGTGGCTGAAGCAGCACCGCAGTGTAGCCGGAGGGAATGTAGGGCTTACTCAGCAGAGAATAGAGCCAGCCAACAGCGACGACCAGCACCAGCGCAGCCGCGAGACCAGCGACCATAGCGATGCTTCTTGATAAAGCGCGATTCTTACGATACTCGTTCAGGTCTTGGGCCGGCTTGCTCACCCCATCTGAGCCGGTCGGCAGTGCTGGTGTAGGGACCAGTGTAGGACGAGAGGGAGACAGGGGCATGGCGCTCACAGGTATAGCAGGCACGCCGGAAGCCACAAATGTGCGCTCCTGGGGAGCCGAAGCAATGCGCGTCATCAGGCGGTTCTTGTGGCCTGCGGGGGGCTCGGAGGCAGGCGCAGATGCGCCGACCCAGCCCACTACCTGCGAGTAATGGGCGGCCAGTTTCACATGCGTCCGGCACTCATTCAGTTGTCGCTCGAATTGGAGAGACTCAGTGGGCGACATCACGCCCATGGAGTACTCTATAAGCTGGCTTTCCCAGCTACCTTCGAGCGGGTTTTCGTTGTCTGTGCTCACGCCAATTACCTTCGGTAAATCAATTATATCGCTAGCTGCTTCCAATGTCTCTCGCTAACCTCTAGTCTGCTAGTAGTCCATGTTGCTCCAGCATAGAGCGGAGATTCTGGAGACCCATTCTCATTCTGGTTTTCACGGTGCCAAGCGGCTGGTTCAATTTCGCCGCTATCTGGCTCTGTGATAGACCTCCAAAGTAGGCTAACTCGAGCACTTGCCTCTGGTTTGCCTGTAACTCCACCAGGGCTTTTCGCACCACTCGTTGCTGCTCCAGCAACCACACCTGATCGCCCAGGTCCGGTTGGGGATCGGCGGCGGTGTTCAAGATGCTAAACGGATCGTCCGTGTCCAGTGCTACCTCGGTGCGGGACTTACGCCGCAACTCATCTATGCAGCGGTGATGCACCAGGCTTAACAGCCAGCTTACAAACACGCCCCGCTGAGCCGAGTAGCTGTTTGGACTGCTCCACAGCTTCGTAAATACCTCCTGCACGACCTCCTCGGCAAGCGCAGGTTCACCAACCAACCGTAAAGCCAACCCAAAACATTGGCGTACATACTTATCGTACAGCATCTCGAGCGCCGAAGCGTCCCCAGTTGCTATCCTTTGAACTAATTGGTCGTCGGTGATGGGTGACAAATTTAACATGAGCTTTCACTTGGAGTACGCAAACGCGGTACCACGCGCCCCAATCATTACACTCCTGGCGACCTGGTCCGGCACCTCAATACTCGACAGCTAGGCGTCATGCCTCACCCTTTCGACGTGTGCCGTCCTCTGCTACTGTGCTACGGACGGCAGTGCCGGCAAGCTCCTGCGCTCCAACCGCTCTACGGATCGAATACAGGACTTTGCGACACTTTCGGCAGGGCAAGACAAGCGTTACGCGTTGCCTTACGTATAGGTATACGAAATTATAGCCTAATTAGATGTCCT
>JBBSIK010000288.1:0-4693 GCA_038232115.1 Chloroflexia bacterium | reverse complement strand
GTGGGCATAGGAGACTACTGCTGCCACCTGCTACCGGCGAGGCGGTTTGGATCGTACTCAAATACAGTGTTCCTGGGGACCTGTGAAGCGTCGGCTCCACCGATTACATACAGCTTACCAGCCAAGTCCACCACGCCCGCGCCGAAGCGAGCATCGGGCAGAGGGTCCGACTGGACAATCTCTGCACGGTCGCTGTCGGGGTAATACACCTGGAGCGTATTCCGCACGCCGAACAGGGTGCTGCCACCAGGCACGTAGATAGCGTTGCCGATAGCCGCAGCGCCCGCATTCGCCACACCCTGTAGAAGGTCGCCGCGCCTGTACCAGTGGTTGCCCAGGCTGTCGTACTGCTCGACGGGGAGGTCGGTAGCGCCGTTGGCCGTCTCGCCGCCCAGCACATATATCTGGCCGTTGGAGCCATAGCTAACGGCAGCGGAACGGCTGCGTGGCTGAAGCATGTCGGATTGCACGCGCCACACACCCGCCGTGGTTGTGATGATCTGCGCCCCGAAGAAGCTGCCGGGCGAAGGCTGCTGGGCAGAAGCGGTGACCGTGATCACATCCTGCATACCCAGAGTGGCACCGGCGGGCACGCTTACCGCTATGGTCACAGTCGCATATGCATTACGCGAAACCATGCCCGTCGAGTACGGGATTAGCGTCGTGGCCCATGTCGCAGACGAACGGCTCAACTGGAAGTTGTTGCTTTGCCCGGTCCGATTGTACAGGCGCATGGCGTAGGTGACCGTCGAGCCATAGTCGCCGGAGCGAGACGGATTCACCGGGCTGAAATCTATGCCGTTGGTGGTGATGCTGCTGGAGAGCGTCATCGTGGCTGTGAATTGGCCTGATGACGACAGCGCGGAGGAGGCCGTGATAGTAGCCACATCGCTCGCGCCAATCTGCAAGTCCTGCGGTATCTGCACGCTGGCAGTAACGGGTACAGAATCTCCATTCGCCAGTGTGCCCGTGTTCGTAGGAGTGACAACAGTAGCCCAGTTATTACTGAACGTAGTAAGCGTAAATGAGTTGGAAGCGCCCGTCTGGTTGATGAGAGTACCGGTATAAGTCAGCATAGCCCCCGGCGCGCCGCCCATCGCTTGCACAGGCGGCTGCAAGAATACGCCCTGGATAATGCGATAGCGTATAGCACGCTCAAGGGCCAACGCATCATGATAGCAGCCGGCATAAGGTAGGCCCACAGTACCGGTGACGTTTTGTATTCCAATCACACCACCTGATCCGTAAGTGCCTTCCCCATTCAGGTCCTTATACTGGAAAGTTATGTCACCGTTCGCTCTGAGAATGACTTCAAAGGTAGCACGGATTGAGGCCGAGTTGTAGCTCTGAACGTCGCGCCATTGTACAACGAAGGTCTGATTGACGCCCGAACCCTCGGTGCCTACATAGACGCCCGCCGTGCTGGTTGGCGAGGGGGGCACCTTGAAGTCGAACCATAGGGGCGCGATCATTCCCTGGGGAACTTTCTCGTTACTGGAAGGAATACAATTGTTATCCCTGGGATACCATGCGTTTGGCGCGCCGAAATGAATGTTGCCGTTTGTGCCTATATGCACACTGGTATAGCTCGCGCCATAGTAACTGAAGGCAAATGGCAGGGTGTAGGTTATCACCCCATCGTCAAGCCCATCAGAATTACTTTCGCCTGTCTGATGCACCCACTGGTCATCGGCAATACGGCTGCTATTGGCGGGGACGCGATAGTCATACACCGGCCCACCTGCATCACGATTGTCGGAGAAAGTGTAGCCACCGGCATCCGGTCCACCCGTCACGTCGGGATCGAGCCATCCATGCTGCGGCGCATCCGAATAAGCGGCGGCTGAGGGAGGAGCCTGTGGCTGTGGCGTGGTAGCTGCGGCTTTCTGCCCCCGTCCAACCATACCGTTGGCCCTGGCTGAGTGCGGGAGCGCCGTTGCCAGTACGCCTATAGACACCAGCAACAAGCCGAAAAACAGGAGGGTAGGCACGTGCTTGGTAGAGTCAGTAGAGATGGAATGAGGCGCTCGCTGAAAGTACGCTCCAAAAGAGGACGAAGAAGAGCGGTCCTCAGGCTTGAATGGCATAATTACACGGACTCCTTATATCGCCGTTGGCACATGGCAGGACGACAACAGAACAATATACGGCAGAATGCAACTCTATACACGCTAAAGAGCATCGGCTAGCCATTCAATTGTCCCGATTGGGAGAGGCTTTGTCAAATGTGTGGGGCATAGGTAAGTGTTCAGAACAGGGGTAAACGGAACCACCGACAGAATCCGACATCAACAAATCAAGTTATAGACATGGGTTCGTCTATACATTTTTCATGGCGCATGGCTAGCAAATCCTGGATGGCGTACCGCTAGACAGAATTTGGTAGTATTTAAGTAACGGTTTGCGAGGGCGTAACTACATCCTGTGGTGATTACCCATATCTCAGATAGTGGCTAGTAATGGCTAGCACCCGGCGACTAAAGTCACGGGCAACGATTACAAAGTCGCCCTACGGCGACTAAGTGGGCACTGTAACCATCCTATAGTCCGCTATGCGGACTTCGTAATCGTTGCCTGCGGTTTCAACCGCCGGGGATGCTCTGACATGTGGGTAATCACCAGACATTCTGACTTTGCATTTCAGCCCCTTTTGGCGATAATTATGCTCACATTCATATATTTATTCCAGGCTGCTGGGCCATGCAGTCACCGGACGCGGCAGCAAAACAAAAAACGAAGATAAAGACTACAACACGGAGTACATAATATGGCGATACTGGACCTTACATATGACCCGAACCCGATCCTGCGCGAAAAAGCGAGGCGCATCAGGAGCTTCGATGCGAACCTGCGTAAGCTGGCAGCCGACATGTTTGAGACGATGCATGTCAACAAGGGTGTCGGGTTGGCAGCCCCTCAGATCGGGCACTCGATACGTCTCCTCGTCGTAGAGATCGAAGCGGACAAGCGAGAGGGAGAGCGCGCAGTCAAAGTGGCTCTGTGCAACCCGGAGATCGTCAAGAGCGACGACGAGATGGTCTCGGACCTTGAAGCGTGCCTGAGCATACCCGGCTGGTACGGTGACGTTCCCCGGCACACCTCAATCGTGGTGAAGGGCCAGACCCCCGAAGGCAAAGAGATGCGCATCAAGGCCCAGGACTACTACGCCCGCGTCCTCCAGCATGAGATAGACCACCTCAACGGCATCCTCTTCACCGACCGCATAGTGGACATCACCACCCTGCGCCGTATAGAGCCGGAGACCTCCGAGGCGGAAGTGGAGATGATGGAGGTCTAGGAGACAGGCCTACGCCGGGTGTGCTGCGTCCCAATCGTCCACAGTGCCCTTGTTGTTGTCCACATCACCCTGTTTTGCGGCTATCGCTTCCACTTGAGGCGTAACAGCGCCTACAAGGTCATCCAGGGGCTTCTTCATCGCTGTTGCCGTCGTTGCACGGGAGGCCACAGTACCGTCAAATCCTCGACGCTGCCAATCTGGAGCGCTTAGATAGAACTTTGGATTATCCGGATGATCCTTTGCAAAGACCTCAAGGGTGGTGTGCAACCACTTTCCAGGTGTCTCTGTCCGGCCAAGCACATCGAGGGTTAGCTCTGCGGCGGCTTTGGCGTTCACCTTCGGGTTTGGCGCATTGGCCGCAATTACATCGCCACTCAAGCTCATATGCATCGGGCTGCTCACATTCTCGGTTTGATCAGGCCCGGGCTGTCCATTTGGCAATACAGTCTCACCGATTTTTCGTTTGTAGACCACATTGCCTTCATCGGTATATCGCACACTAGAGGCGTTGGCGATGCCCGGCACTGCCAGCTTTCGATACCATGTTGCCCGCGTAAGCTTAAGCTGCCTGGCGATGGCCGTCCCGAGGTTTGTGGAGAGTGTCGCCACTGTATCCCCTTTGCTCTTTGCATCTTCGCCAATAGCTACTGCCTTCACTTTGTTGAGACCGTCCACACTTGAAGCGCTCTGCACCGAAGTATCAATATCCTTAACCCGTTCATGCTCCGTTATTTTCGCTTCCCAATCCCTGTTGGCCTTGTCAAGGTGCTTCTTGAAATTGGCCTCAGTGTTGGTGGACTGCATACTCTGTTGCATGCCATGGGTGCGCCCTTTGAGGAACTGATCGAACTCGGTGGCCCATTCCCATGTAAGAGACTTCGCCGTGACCTGAGCCGTTGTCTTCGCTTTCAGGTCCGTACCCATCTTCTCCCAGTCTTTAGCCTGATTCTTCACGAGTTCCTCTGCCGCCAACTTCTTGGCGAACGCGGGCCCCGCGTCGGCCTGGAACTTCGTCAAAACCTGCGTTAGATCGGTAAGCGCCTGCTTCGCGCTTGTGAGTGACTCAGGCGTAGGCTCTGTCGTTGCCGTTGTGATCAGCGTTTTCAACGCAGTGAGTACAGCGCCGGTGACCTGTGCTTTCTTGCCGCCCTGATCCACCGGGGGTAAGCAGCTTCGATGTTAGCGATCCGGTTCTTCCACAGGGCGGAAGCCTTTAGTGCCTCAAGCCCCACCGTTAGCTCCTCGGGTGTTGGCATGGCTTTCGCCACTGCCGCCGCTGCCTTTTTCTTAGCTGCCTTGCTCGTGGGTGTGGGTGCCGTAGGTGTGACTTCAACTGCGGCTATCTCGCCTACAACATCTTTATCTTTAGCAGACTCCTTCTTCGCTCCCGACCGC
>JBBSIK010000287.1:0-4713 GCA_038232115.1 Chloroflexia bacterium | reverse complement strand
CTGGATTGGGCGGCCCGTCACCTCTATGCTGCCGTCCTCAATATATATGTTGATCTCGCTACGCACTCCGAACTCCGGCAAGTAAATGCCTGGCTCGACAGAGAAGAGGGTATGGGGCAGCAGTTGGCGAGTGTCGCGGGTTTCGAGGTTGTCGAGGTTTGCGCCGCTGCCATGTATGTCTACCCCGATGCTGTGCCCGGTGCGATGGATGAAGTAGTCGCCATAGCCGCGCTCTCTTATGTAGGCGCGGGTCACGTCGTCTACCTGCCGGCCTTCCAGAGGCTCCCGGCCTTCGACATGCTGCCTTACGAACTCAACCGCTGCGTCCCTTGCTCCGCGCACGATTTCGAACACTTTGCTGTAGCGCACAGGTACGCTCGTGCCCACAACACCCATCCACGTGTAGTCGGCGTAGACCGCGTCCTGCTCCGGCAGCTTACCCCACCAATCTATTAAGAGCAGGTCGCCCTCACGGATCGGGGCTGATGCATCCGGCGATGGTTCGTAGTGCGGGTTGCTCGCATTCGGCCCCACAGCCACAATGGGACCGTGGTCGAGAAACAGATCGCGCTGCCTGTAAAGCAGCAGCATGTGTTGTTGCACTTCGTACTCTGTGAGGGCTTGACCCTCAGACATCGCGGCACGAATGTACGCCAGCGTTTCTTGCATGATAGCCGCCAGTCGCCGCTCGGCCTCTAGGTGAGTGCGGAATGCATGGGGGGACAGTGGAGCCTCGAACGCCTGCACGAGGTCTGCAGAACTGATCACTATCTTGCCTTGTGCCCGCAGGTACTCCACAGTGCCAGCATCCACTTTAGCGACGATTGGTAGTTCTCCCATGGGCGAGTATTCCATGGCAAGGGTAGTGTGACCCTCCAGCAACCGCGCAAGCCCCGCAGCTAGCTCCTGGCGGCTGCCGTAGACTATCCTCGTGCCAGGCAGGCTATCGAGGTTGCCTGCTTCGATAGCACTGACTAGTCGCCCCGGCTCTCCCTCGGCTGGTAGCCAGTAATACCAACGCCTGGTAAAAGGCTGCGCGGTAGTCAGCCCCAGGAGGTGGTAGGCAATTGGGTGAGACAGGCGAAAGTCATAAAATAGCCACCCGTCTATGCCCTGGCTCTTGAGGGCCTTCTGCAACTGCGCCAAACGTTCTCTATCCATAGATTTCACTCCATTCTGAAACTCTGAACACTTATCCTACTTAAGTGCCCTTACAATTGTGTCAGTATTGTAGCGCATCATACCTTCGTATGTAGCGCCGGGTGTGCCTGGCTCGCCCAGGGTGTCTCCGTAGAGCGTCTCCACTACTTTCACATGCGCATCGCCCCCGATTGTCTGGGCCAGCTTGGGATTGATGCTGCTTTCCAGGAAGATCGCTTTGACATGTTCGGACCTGACTTTCTGAATCAAGTCTGCTACATCCTGCGCCGACGGTTGCGCGTCACTGGACATGGAGGGAATGATGGAGCCAACGTAGGTCAGGCCATAGCGGTCTATGTAGTAGCCGAATGCATCATGGTTGGTCACCATCTTGCGCTGGTCCGGGGGCACGGTGGCGATCTGGTCCATGATGTACTTATCAAGGGTGTTGAGCTTTGTGAGATATGCATCGGCGTTCGACCTGTACACTTCAGCGTCTGGCGGGTCTACCTGTATGAGCGCATCACGTATATTGCGGGTCATCGTCATGGCGCTGGTGACATCGAACCATATATGCGGGTCGCCTTTGCGGATGGGTACGCCGTTGCTTACCACCACGAAGGGCCGGTTGCCGCCCGCATTAATAATAATCTTGTCTACCCAGTTGTCCAATCCCACCCCGTTCTTGAACACGACATCGCTCTGACTGATAGCCTGCACGTCGCTGGGCTTCGGCTCAAACTCATGCGGATCGGCACCCGGTGTGAGGATGGAGCGCACCTTAGCACGATTACCAGCCACTTCCTCTACCATCGAGCGAATTTGTGTTGTAGTGGTGACTATACTCAGCTTCGCGTCTGCGCTGCCAGTCACAGCTGCCGTAGCACTTCCGGGTGTGGTGGTCGCTCCCGAGTCGCAGGCAACCAGAAGGAACAAGAAGATGAGCAGCAAGAGGCCTGAACCCCTCTGGCCCCCAGCGTTATTGGTTCGTAACATTATCTTTCCCTATGGGCGTTGTGGCACCGAGTAACAAAGGACGATGGACGATATCAGAGATGGAAACACAAAGAAGCAAAGAACACGCAATGATTGACGAGGGGTCGTTTGCTGACAACTGATAACTACTCCCCACTTTCAACTCGGAACTCCGCCCTGGCACGACGGGCATAACCCCATCAGTTCTAGCATGTGGCCTTGGACGCGGAATGCTGTGTGCTGCTCTATTTCGCGCACCAATGCATCCAGCGTCTTGTCTTCATGAAAGTCTGTCACCTTGCCGCAATTACTGCATATAAGGTGATGGTGGTGACGCTCGTCGCAGGCAAGATAGGCGTGGCAACGGCCACTCTCAGCATCTCTGTGTATCCTCTGCACGACACCCATGCGGCAGAGCAAGTCGAGCGTGCGAAATACGGTAGCCCGGCCTATAGTGGGCGCGTCATGCTGTATCATCTCCCACAATTCTGCGGACGTGAAGGGCTTGGTACGGCTCACTACCTTCTCAAGCACGGTGCGGCGCGGCCACGTGAGCCTGTAGCCCTCGTGGTCCAGCCGGTCCAAAATGGCAGGTACGTCAGGCATCTCTTTTCTCCTCTCTTCGGCGTGGTAGAACGGTCTAATGCGTATGTCCCGGCCCTGCCTGGGGAGCCGCAGAGATAGATGTGCCTTCGGAGCCGAGAGACGTGCCGGGGTTCTTTGCCAGCACTCGTCCCAGCAAGCCGTGGCGCGGGGCCACCAGCAGCGAAATGCCGAACCAGACGGTGACTGTCAGCACGATTATGCCGCCCGCCGCCAGATCGGTGTGATAGCTGATGAGCAAGCCCAATATGCCTGCCAGCGCCCCGAAAAGCGCACCGAGAAGCATCATCACGCGCAGGCGGTCGGTCCAAAGCCGGGCAGCCGCCGCCGGAGTCACCAGCATTGCCACCACCAGGATGTTGCCCACTGCCCGCAGCGATACTACGATTGTGAGGGCCATCAAGATAAGCAGTCCGAGGTTTATCAGCCATACGGGCAGCCCCACAGCCTCGGCCATATCGCTGTCGAAGGCCACGAGTACAAGCTCTTTGTTGAAGAAGAGCAGCACCGCCAGCACCAGCAGCCCTATAATGGCGCTCGCCGCCATATCCTCCGGACTTACACCGAGCACGTCGCCGAACAGGAACGATGCGAGGTCGGCGGTGTAGCCCTTGATTGTGCTGATGAGAACGATACCTAGCGCGAACATACCCGCGAACAGCACGCCTATCGCCGTGTCCTCCGACACCCTGCGGTTGCGCGACAGGCCACCGATGGTCACCGCCGTGAGGCCGCCGAATACGAGCGCGCCGATAAAGAAGTTGATATGCAGGAGGAACGCGATCACCACACCCGGAAATATAGCGTGTGAGAGGGCATCACCGATAAAGGCCATGCCGCGCAAGACCACAAATGTGCCTATCAGTCCGGTGGTAAGACCCATGAACGCGACTTCGAGCAAGGCGCGCTGCATGAAAGCGTATTGCAAAGGGTCAGCCAACCAATGAAAGATGTCCAACTCTTACCTCTCAAGATGGGGATCAGAGAACCCTGGCGCCGGTGCCCGGTGGTGGCTGCCCGCCTGGGTGACCATGCACGTCCGGCACTATGGTATTTTCGCCACCACCGCCAGGCACCACAAGCACCTGCCCGCCATAGGTGGCGCGTAGCACCTCCGGCTGCAAAGCCTCGGCGGGCGGACCATAAGCGACGATTGCATGGTTCACCATCACCATTTTGTCGCACCATGCGGCAGCAAGCTCAAGGTCGTGGGTAGCCATCAGCACGGTGCCTCCGCCATCGCGGGTGGTACGTAGCAGATGCCCTATCGCCTCCTGGGTGTTCGCATCCACGCCATTGAGCGGCTCGTCGAGCAACAGGAGTCGCCCACCCTGAGCCAGAGCACGCGCCAGGAAAACACGCTGCTGCTGACCGCCCGATAGCTGGCTGATTTGCCGCCCCGCAAACTCCGTCATGCCGACCAAGTCCAGGGCATCAACTACGGCTTGTCTGTCTGGGGGGCCGGGAAAGCGGATCCAGCCGAGGCGTGGCGTGCGGCCCATCATTACAACATCCGCCACGGTCACTGGAAAGTCCCAGTTGACGGCTTCGCGCTGAGGCACATAGCCGATGAGATTGCGTGCCTCTCGCGTGCGCGATGGATAGCCGCCCACGTCAACAGTGCCCTGTACAGGCCGCAACGTGCCCAGTATCGTTTTGATGAGGGTAGACTTGCCCGCGCCGTTGGGACCAATTACGCCTACAAGTTGGCCCCAGCCGACCTCCAGGTTGGCGTGCGTCATAATCGGCTTGGAGTCGTAACCCACCGCCACGTCATGCAACCGCACAGCGGGGGCACCGGCACGTCCGTAGTCCAGTGCGTTGGTCTTGCGGGAAAGAGCGGTCATATGAAGGTCACAGCCTGCTTACCTTATTGATACATGGTATCTCTATGGAGTGTAGCACAGGACTTAGATGCTGTCAAGACTGCTGGGCCTGGGTAAGTGTTCAGAGTTAGGGTAGAGCAAAGACTGAACTCACCGCAGAGGCGCAGAG
>JBBSIK010000286.1:0-4718 GCA_038232115.1 Chloroflexia bacterium | reverse complement strand
TGATGCCACGTGGCAAGCAGCTTGGGCAGAGGGCCAGGCCATGATCCTTGACCGGGGGATTGAGTATGCGTGCGGAGAAGCTTCTCCAAAGTAGCTTTGTTCAGGCGATGGTTCTCTCTCCCTGCCGGGGTTGATGTATAATTGTGATGTATACCAGGGAGAACCCCCATATGAGCACCAAAGTACGCAAGCAGATATACATTGAGCCTGAGTTGTTTATGCCTCGTGACTACACGCTCTACCTTGAAGATATAGTTGCAGCTATTGACAAGGTCGCGCATTACTTGCAGGGCGTCACATTCGACGAGTTTGCGGGTGATAGCATGAGGCTGGACAGAGTGTAAGTGCCTTGCGGTTCCTCTCGGGCCAGGCGTCGAATCTACAGCTTTAGACCGATGCGCCCGCCACAGACGGCGCGCTATAATCCCAACAGAAATCCATTTTGAAAGGAGGGCCAAAGCAATGACAACACTACACCTGGCTAACACAACGGCCGCAGTGCTCGAACCCTCCGGGCAGCCGCTGGTCTAGCTTTCCGCGCCAGGGCACAACCCAGCAACTCGCCTCACGTCCCGGCGCAAATTTGCCGAGCCTAGATGCGGCGTTCCTCCGGCCTTCTCACGTTGACCGGAGCTCCCCTTGCGCCGGAAAGAGAAGTCGGTGCTTCCCTTTGCTCACGTCACGAGCCTGCGAATGCGAAACTGCTATCGCAAGCTACTTTTCGCTATGCTTGCGGCATTCCTAATAAGAGGTGACCGTGGACAATAACCAGAAAAAAGCTTTCAGGATTTTCCTGCTGTCGCATGGGCTCGGCTCCGTGCTGTTTACGTTGACATTCACAATTCAGGCCGTCTACTTCATTCAGACGGTGCATATGGACCCTCTTCAGCTTGTGCTGGTCGGCACCACGTTGGAGGCAACCATCTTCCTCTTCGAGGTGCCCACCGGCGTGGTAGCTGATACCTACAGCCGCCGCCTGTCGGTAATAATCGGCACATTTCTGTGGGGCCTTGGCTTTCTTGTTGAGGGCGCGTTCCCCTTCTTCTTAACTGTGCTGCTCTCGCAAGTGGTTATGGGCCTCGGCTACACGTTCAATAGCGGCGCATCCGAGGCGTGGCTCGCTGGGGAGATCGGTGATGAGAACATCGGCCCGGCATTCCTCAAGTCGTCACAGGTTGGGCGTATAGGCACCATGGCGGCCATAATAGCCAGCGTGGGCCTGGCAAGCATACAATTGAACATACCCATCATCCTGGCCGGCGCTGGCTGGGTTGGCTTGGCCGTTTACGAGATAGTCGCCATGCCTGAGACCGGCTTTAGCCGCGAGCCTAGTCCCGAGCGCGAAGGAGTTGGCGCAATGCTCAAGACCTTCCGCGAGGGCGGGAGGGTACTCAGGGCCAGCGCAGTGCTGGTGCTGTTCATCGTGCTGGGGGTCTTCACCGGCGCGTCGAGCGAAGGTATAGACCGGCTGTCGGAGGCTCACTTCTTCAAGAACTTCGCCTTCCCAGAGCTTGGCCATCTTCAGCCGGTCATCTGGTTCGGCATCTTCGACATGGCGCTGCTAGTGATAGGTATAATCGTGACCGAGGGCTTCCGCAAGCGCATCGACACCAACAATCATGCGCTAGTCGCAAGGGTGGTGATCGTGTCGAGCGCACTTCAGATAGTGGGCATCGCGGGGTTCGCGCTTGCAGGTAATTTCTGGTGGGCGGCAGTCGCCTATATGGCGATGCGCCTCTTCCGAGGCGTGGCCTCTCCACTCCTCAGCACCTGGCTCACCCAGAGTATCGACCAGCGTGTGCGCGCCACCGTGCTCTCTATGGTCAGCCAGTCTGACGCGATAGGGCAGGTGGCAGGTGGGCCGGTGATCGGCTGGATAGGCACCGCAATGTCGATCCGGGCCGCGCTCGTGACGTCGGCGGTGCTGCTGGCGCCTGCGCTACCGTTGGTGGCCGCCGCACGTCGCCGCGTGCTGCTACAGCCCAAGCCCTCGGAGCCGGAGGGTGCGCTCGCCGTTATGCCCTCCGTAGGCGAACCGTAACAGGGGCGTTAGCGCGACGCTAGTACCTTACCAACAAAATGCTCGTTCTTATCTTTGGTAGCGATAGTTCGCGAACTGCCCTTGCTAAAGCACTGAAAACTTACTTGGTAGGGTCCTAGCTTCTTCATTGACACTAATATACTGTGTTTATGCATACGACTTATTTCCAAGGAGATAATCTGAATACGCACAGGTGCGTGACTGTGTAACGTGAGTTAGTCAGGCGAATACAATTCGTCCAGGGTCCGCAGCAGCGCCTCCCAACTGTACTTTCTCTTTGCAAGCTCTCGTGCCGTGCTACCCAGCTTCGCCCCCTTTGCGCTGTCGGCCAGCAAAGCTAAAGTATCACCGGCGAATTCGTGTGCTGAGCGGGCCAGCAGCATATCTCTGCCGCCTTCTACCACGATCCCCTCCGCGCCCATCGGGGTCGAGACGATAGCGCAGCCAATTGACATGGCTTGCAGCACCTTCAACCTTACTCCACCGCCCATGCGCATCGGCACAACATAAACGTCCGCTCCGGCCACCCAACCTCGTGTGTCCTCTACCTGGCCGGTAACGGTGATGCCGGGTATTTGCCCCAACACTTTCACTCGCTGTGCGGGGTTACGCCCGACTATATAGAAGTGAGCGTCCGGGCTAGCTTGCTTGATGAGGGGCCAGACCTCGCCGGTGAACCACACCACGGCGTCAACGTTCGGCCTGTAGTCCATTGTGCCGTCGAATACGATTCGAGCACCATGGCCCATCTCCGGTGTGGGGTAATCGGCCTCCATGCTCCAGTAGTCAGGATCGACCCCATTGGGCAGCAGGCGGATGCGTTCGCCCACCTGAGTAGCAAGCCGACTGAGCGCCCGCTTGTCTGCCGGCGATACCGTTAGTATTACAGCCGCAGTTAGAATTGATAAAATAGATCCTGAATAAAAGGAAAGGAGGAACACGAGGGTCTATGGTAGAAGTGGCACAAGTAGAGAGGTGGGCAGAAGGGCTTGAGCAATTGCATGCACGTATTGCTCCACGCTTCGCCCGCTCGGAGCAACGAGCTAGAGCGCTTGCATACCTGAAAGGGTTGCTCAGTCCGGTCAAGCGCAAGAATGGCTGGCAATTAGCTGAACAAGCAGGAGAGAAGAACCCTGATGGCGTACAGAGGCTACTGAACAACGCTCTTTGGGATGCTGATGCGGTGCGCGATGACCTACGTGAGTATGTGGTCCAGCATCTAGGTGAGGACAATGCTGTACTGGTAGTAGATGAGACAGGCTTCCTCAAGAAGGGCACAAAGAGTGTAGGCGTCAAGAGGCAGTACTCGGGCACTGCTGGACGGATTGAGAACTGCCAAATAGGTGTCTTCTTGGCGTATGCCTCGCAGTCTGGGCACACTCTGCTTGATCGAGAGTTGTATCTACCTAAAGAGTGGGCTGAGAATGCAGACAGACGCACGGAAGCCGGAGTGCCGGAGGAGGTGGAGTTTGCAACCAAGCCACACTTAGCCAGGAAGATGCTACAGCGAGCATTTGAGGCGAATGTGCCACACAAATGGGTTACAGCAGATGAGATATACGGAGGTGATAGACGCCTTCGTGTCTGGTTGGAGCAACAGGAGCAAGCGTTTGTGCTTGCAGTCGCCAGTAATGAAGCACTCTGGTGTGATATTGGACGCGGATTACGCCAAGAACGAGCAGTTGCCATGGCCGCTACTGTTTCAGACGATGAATGGCACAGATTAAGTGCTGGAAATGGAGCTAAAGGGCCAAGATTGTACGATTGGGCAAGAGTAGCCCTTGAGCGTCTGACCTGGTTGGGTGAAGAGGAACCACGTTGGGAGCACTGGCTGTTGGTGCGCCGCAGCATAGAGAAGCCGGAAGAGTTAGCCTATTACGTGGTATTTTGCCCGATAGATACGGCTCTTCAAGAACTGGTGGAAGTAGCGGGGCAACGCTGGACGATAGAAGAGAGCTTTGGGATTACCAAAGATGAGGTAGGCATTGACGAGTACGAGGTACGACGTTGGACAAATTGGTACCGACACATGACGTTAGCAATGTTGGCTCAAGCATACCTGGTTGTTACACGCTACTACGCTGCAAAGGCGGAACGTGAAAAAGGGGGGTCCTGAAGTCAACACTGAGGAAGGAACATCTACAGGAGCTACTGCCTTTGACGGTGCCGGAGGTACGCAGGCTGTTGTGGTACTTGGTCTGGGGCAACATACCTGAGCCTGATGAGGTGTTGAGATGGTCAGAGTGGAGGCGTAGGCACCAGGCCAGAGCTAAACGCTTACACTATAAAGGTCGTCTCGCCCGCCTCCATGAATAACTGCGGCTGTAATATTAGAAACTGTCTGAAAAGTGGTCTGGCTACCTCGATTAGTAGATTACCCAGCCCTATTTCGCTATTGCAAAGCTCTTCTTTTACCGATTTCGGTTCAGCTTGCCTACCAAATTTGCTCTAGCGCCACGTTCATAGACCTATCAACAGGACTTTTCAGACAGTTTCTAAGGCCTGTTTTTCAAGACAGTTGATGACCACGAATCAACCCCCAATTTTGTCATTCTGAGCGCAGCGAAGAATCAGCCGCCCGTGTTTGACCCTTGATTTTACGGCCTAACGTGTCCCTGTTGTGTCAATGTGCAAGATTACCAGCCTCTCGCTTACCCAACTGATTCTTCGCTGCGCT
>JBBSIK010000285.1:0-4742 GCA_038232115.1 Chloroflexia bacterium | reverse complement strand
CTACTCCCGGAGAACCAATTGCCCCTTATTGACCTATACCGCACCCTCGACACCGAGCGGCGCAAAATCATCGTCGGCCAGCAGTGGACGTTCGATCTGCTGCTTGTGGCCTTGCTCGCCGACGGCCACGTGCTGTTGGAGGGCGTGCCGGGCGTCGCCAAGACCCTCATGGCCCGTACCCTCGCCACCTGCTTGCAGGCCGAGTTCAAGCGCGTGCAGTTCACCCCTGACCTCATGCCGTCGGACGTGATTGGCACCAACGTCTTCAACCTCTCGCAAAGTACTTTCACTCTCAGACGAGGCCCTGTCTTCACCAACGTGCTGCTGGGCGACGAAATCAACCGCGCACCCGCCAAGACGCAATCGGCCTTGCTAGAGGCGATGGAGGAGCGGCAGGTGACGATAGACGGCGTGACGCATCCCCTGCCGGAGCTATTCATGGTGGTCGCCACGCAAAATCCGGTGGAATATGAAGGCACATACCCATTGCCGGAGGCTCAACTGGACCGCTTTTTGTTCAAGTTGCTCGTGGATTACCCCACCCACGATGAAGGCATGCAGGTGCTGCGGAACTACGTTGGCGGCTTCTCGCCTCGCCGCATGGGGCAAACCGGCATCCGCCCCGTAGCCGCCGAAGCCGACCTGAAAGCCGCCCGGCAGGAGATCGCCGCCGTCAAAGTGGCCGAGGAAGTGCTGGACTACATCGAGCGCATAGTGGAGGAGAGCCGCCGCTCACCCGACCTATCGCTGGGTGGCTCGCCCCGCGCGGCTATAGCCCTCTTGCAGGCGAGCAAGACTCTGGCGGCGCTGCAAGGGCGCGCCTATGTGGTGCCAGACGACATTAAGCTCCTCGTGCCCCCCATCATGCGCCACCGCGTGATCCTCAAGCCCGAAGCGGAGATAGAGGGGTTGAACCCGGACAGGGCGCTGGAAAGGGTGTTGGCGCGGGTGGAAGTGCCGCGATGAGGACGAAATAGGCTAATGGCTCTCTTGTTCAGACGCGCTCATGCCGAAGATGCGGAAGTCGTGCTTGGGATAATACAGGCCGCTTTTGCTGAGTACCTGGGCACAGTACCCGTTCCGCCGGGAGCTTTGAGCGACACGCTGGACGATGTAAGAAAGGTTATTGCCGAAGGACGAACGTGGCTTGTTTTTAGAGGATCATTCGACCATGCGGAGTTCAAGGGATCGTTTGCTGATTCCTTAGATGCTATGAAAGATGCGTTTTCAACAGCAGTGGGCACAGTGCGCTATGAAGTGCGGCCCGACCATCTCTATGTGGGGCGGTTGGCTGTTCTGCCGGAGTACCGAGGACGTGGGATAGGTGCTGCGCTGATGCGACACATAGAGGAACTGGCTCCGCCATTGGGCCGAACGCGATTGCGGCTCGGCACTCGCGAGTCGATGCCGAGCAACCTATCGTTCTACGAGCGATTAGGCTACAGGGCCGTAGAGCGCGAGTCGCATCCTCGTGGGCCGGATGTCAACGTCTGGTTCGAGAAGGAGCTTGAAGGGGTAAGCGCCCCGAGTATGTTAGTGCAAGAAATTACGGCTAAAGTTGAGCCTTTGATGGGGAAAGCGCTCGATCAGGTCCGCTACTGGTGTCTGGGGTCTGACATGCCGGGGAAGAGTTTAGATGCTCCTTTTCCGTACATAGGCGGTGAGGTAGAACTCTGCTTCCGAGGGGCAGGGTCTTTGTTTATAAGCTGGCAGAGCAATAGGGGATGGGGTGGAGCGTACTCTGTGGGTGCAAGTGGCGAGTCTCACTTTTTGCCGGGAAGCCTGGAGATGTTTGATGCTAATGGTACCTCTATGTGGAAGCCTTTGATTGGCAGCAATCTGACTGCTGTAGATATTTTGGGCTGGGACAGTGTGCCTTATATGCTCAAGCTAGTTTTCCCCGTTGGGACTGTATATGCGGGTAGTGGTATGCAACATGGCTTTGGAGATGGGGATGATACGTTGATTTGCTCTGAGGATGCATGGCAGGGCATTAATACTGAAGAGCCTCAAGTTCTTGCACATTTGGCCGAAAGCGGGTACGAGTCGGAAGGGCGTTCCCTTTCTTGATCACCCGCCGCGCCCTCTACCTACTTCTCATCGCCGCCCCCATCCTCGCGCTGGCAACGATTACCCCTGCTGCGCTATGGGCTGCCGGGTTGTACCTACTCGGTGTGCTGGCGCTCATGGGTGCCGACTTCTACCTGTCGCCCAAGCCCGCAGACTTCCGCCTGGCACGAGAGAACGAGGCCAAGTTGTCGCTTGGAGCCGATAATAGTATTACCATCGTCATGCGGCGACTGGGCGATCCCTCCATGGCAGGTGTGCGTGGCAGGTTGGTGGACTTTCTCGTGAGGGACGAGCCGCCCGCCGAGTACATTATCAGCCAGATGTTTATGCCGGGTAGCATCGCGCCCGGAGCAACTGTGTCGTTATCGTACACGGCTAAACCGCTACGGCGTGGCGACTACACCTTTGGCGGCTGCTGGCTGCGCTACACGGGCGTGCTGGGCCTCATTATGCGGCAGAGGCGCTACGGGTTGGATGCGCCCGTGAAGGTATATCCCAACCTGCTGGAGGTGCGTAAGTACGAACTACTGGCGCGCAAGGACCAGCTATTCGAGATAGGGTTAAAGAACGCCCGGCGACTGGGGCAGGGCACCGAGTTCGAGCGGCTGCGCGACTACGAGCAGGACGACGACTACCGCCGCATCAACTGGCCCGCCACCGCCCGCATGCACAAGCCTATCACCACCGACTACCAGCCGGAACGGAGCCAGAGCGTCATCATCATGCTCGATGCGGGCCGCCTGATGACCGCGCCCCTCGGCCCCCTCTCCAAGCTGGATTACGCCATCAACACCACGCTGCTGCTGGCTTATGTCGCCATCGTGCGCGGCGACCGCGTGGGCCTGCTTACCTTCGCTGACAACGTGACGGGCTACTGGGAGCCAGACAAGGGCCGCAAGCAGTTCCTGGCCCTGCTGGAGGCCCTCTACAAGGTGCAGCCGCAGCAGGTCGAGCCGGACTACATGCGCGCCTCGGCTTTCCTCTCAACCAAGCGTAGCAAGAGGAGTCTCGTCGTGCTGTTCACCGATATACTGGACAGCCAACAGGCAGGCTCGATGGTGCGCGGCTTCGGCAGGTTGGCCCCCAGGCACCTTCCCCTGGCGGTGACGATGGCCGACACCGAGGTGCTCTCCATGTCGCGCTGCGTGCCCACCGACACCCAGCAGATGTACGAGAAAGTCGTGTCCCAGAACCTCCTCGACGACCGTGCCTCGGCCCTCGAATCCCTCCAACGCCTGGGTGCCCTCACCCTCGACGTGCCCGCCGATAAGCTGACTATATCGGTGGTGAACAAGTACCTCGAATTGAAGGCGCGGGGGAGACTTTAGGAATACAGGGCATATTTGTGGATGTTGTGCATACTCTAGTTGAACGTCAGTGCGGTATCCTCATAGCCTGGGTAAGAGCAGCACGGGCAAAGTAGTTCTCACCATGTGGTTCTACGTAGCGCGTACCGGCAGATGCATAAGCCGGGCCTCGCCGCCGCATCTTGAGCAACGCCAGGAGGGATAGCTCCAATGTCACCGCCAGAGTAAGGAATGGTAGCAGCCAGGGTTTTTGCCCAAGCATGTTTACCGCCGGTTCATCTCGATATATGTCCCAGGAATAGCCGAGATCGCCTGCGAGTATGCCGTGAGCTTCTCCTTCGGTGCCTGGGACAATCTCCTCCACAGTACGCTGATTGTCTCCCCGGATTACGCCTCGACCGCGAGTGTTGAACAGCCATGCGGCGAAGTTCGCAGGCCAGGGCCTGGACGTATAGAAGCTTGAGTCCATATAGACATTGACCCGTTGCACAAGGATATCAGGACTCCGGGGTATGCCAGCCATGGAATTCTGGAAGCGCACAGGCGGAGTCTGAACCATGTCTTGCGGAAACAGGAATACAATCAGGGAATAAGAGAGGAATATCGCAAGACCGAGGTACGCGATTCCTCTCATGTAAAGTCGAGCTATGTATTGCACAGCCTTGCCCTCCCCGCTATTGAAAGAACGTGCTACTCACAAGCCTCTGTGCTATACATACCCACAGAGGATCACCTCGGTTCATACCCCTCTCCTTCACTCATCACGTTTCACTCGTCGTGCCCCGGCCCGCGCCTAGCCAGTAGCCGTACAGCAGCACGCCTGTCACTATGCCCGTGGCGAACTTCACCACATCCGGCAGGTGTGACGGCGACAGGAAGCCCTCTATCGTGCCCGCTATCACCAGCAGCGACGCGCCTCCGAGCAGGAGCCGCACCGACCTACCGGCAGCCACTCGCAATGCCTCTCCCCTGGTGAGCATGCCGGGCCGCAGAATAGCATCTGCCAGCATCAGGCCCGCGCCTCCTGAGAGACAAATGACGCTCAACTCGATCACGCCGTGCCCGGATACGAACGACAGCAGCCGGAATCCTAATCCATGCGTGGTGACGATGCCGAATATCGCACCCAGTTGTATGCCGTTATATACCAGTACGAGCGTGGTGCCCAGCCCCAGCAGCATACCCCCGCCGAAGGCTAGTATCGCCACCTGGATGTTGTTGGTCATAATGGTGGCCGCGGCTGCTGAACGCTCTACCGTGGGTATCTCCGTCCACAACTCGCCACGCTCGGCGTAGGATGATACCGACTGGTACTCGTTTGGCGACAGCAGCACCCTGGCGGCTGGTGGGTACGTCACGGTGGCG
>JBBSIK010000284.1:0-4761 GCA_038232115.1 Chloroflexia bacterium | reverse complement strand
CGTTACCTGTTTTCTCTGCGTGCGTTTGTTGCGGTGCGGCTGCCTGGCCGTGACCCATCGCCATACTCGTCCCTGTACTGAGCGCCAGAGCCGGCAACAGGATTGCCACGAAAGATAGTACGCCAAACATTGCTTTGGTATTCATATTGACCTCCATGTTTGTGTTTCGGCCTGATTATACACCCGCAGGCAATGTGGAAGTCCAGCAATAAACTCTTCGGTGATTACCCACATTACAGGAGGCCAACAACGCACGGCGTAAGTGTTCAGAATTGAGGTGTAGCAATTGAGTATGCTACCTGTCCAAGACCCACCGCCCCCGCTTCGCTCATTCGTGGGAGGGGAGAATAAAAAGAAGAGGTAGAGGTGGGGGATACCCCACACCCCCATCAGGAGCATGCCCCTGCACCCCAAGTGTGAACACTTACCGCACGGCGGTTGCTGCAACCGGGAAACAAATGGGCGATAGGAGACGGAAGCGCACATAGGCGAGGGACGAAAGTAGCTGCCACAAGCTACCACCCGCTGTCGGTGGCTCCGGTCCGCGAGCGGCGCTTCACTGACGATGCGACTCACAAGTGGGTATCCGACCGGTGGCTACCCTATGGCGCTTAGACGCAAGCACAGAGGGGCTGTGCAAACCGCGCCGGTCTTTTCGGCGTGGGTAAATACCTAAACAGGGAGAGCGTCGGCTACAGCTTGGGCCACTTCGGAGGTGGTGCTGCTTCCGCCGAGGTCTGCCGTCAGCGTCTTACCCCCGGCGACCACGCGCTCCATGGCAGACATGACCAGGCTCGCAGCTTCTGTCTCGCCTAACTGCTCGAGCATCATGATGCCGGCCCAGATGGTAGCGAGTGGATTAGCACTGTTGGTGCCCGATATATCCGGTGCTGAACCATGTACAGGTTCGAACATCGAAGGGTAGCGCCGTTCGGGGTTGATGTTTCCGCTGGCTGGCAGGCCCAGGCTCCCCTGAAGAGCGCCACCCAGGTCGGTGAGAATGTCGCCGAACAGGTTGGAAGCGACCACCACGTCGAGCGTGTCGGGCCGCAGTATCATGCGGGCGCTAAGTGCGTCTACCAGATAGGAGGTGACCTCTACATCGGGGTAGTCATGAGACACGTCAGCCACGACTTCGTCCCAAAAGACCATGCTATAGTTGAGCGCGTTGCTCTTGGTGCAACTGGCAAGGATTTTGCGGCGCTCCCGAGCACGATCGAAGGCATAGCGCACAATGCGTTCGGTGCCCTTACGAGTGAACACGGCAGTTTGCGTAGCAACTTCGTCGGGAGTGCCTACATGCAGCCGCCCACCGTGGCCGCAGTATTCGCCCTCGGTGTTCTCGCGTATAAACAACATATCAATGTCGGCAGGACTTTTGTCGCGCAGCGGACCTTTTATACCGGGGAGCAGCTTGATTGGCCGCAGATTCACATACTGGTCGAAGCTCTGCCTGATAGGAAGGAGCAGACCCCAGAGGGAGATGTGGTCAGGCACGTTCGGATAGCCGACAGCTCCGAGGAAGATGGAGTCGAAGTCGGTCAGCTTCTTTAGACCGTCGGCATCCATCATCGCGCCGGTGCGCACATAAAACTCACAACTCCAGGGGAACTCGTGAGTGGAGAGGGAGAAGGTGCCGGTTATTTCGGCGGCGCGATTGAGAACACGCAGGGCGGCAGGTATGACTTCCTGACCCACCCCGTCGCCGGGGATAAGCGCAATCCGGTAATTATGCATGGGGAAACTCTGGCCTGGAAAAATAAAGCTTCGTTACGAGCGGCAGCCTATCATAGCATAGGCAGTAGTGAGTGTCAAACACGGAGACGACACGCGTAAATGTTCAGATTTGGGTAGAGATATTGCAGGGCTACACAGGATTGAACCGCAGAGACGCGGAGGCGCGGAGAATACCTGTTGTTTTTCCTCTGCGTCTCCGCGTCTCTGCGGTTCCGTGCCCCTACTCTGAACACTTACAGACACGCGGTTGGCAAAAGGAATCGAGCAACGAAGGAATATTCCAGGAGTTGTGGAACCGAATGGCTGCCTACCTCACGCACGGATTGACCAGGTAGCCATGATAGGCAGAGTACATATGAGGCTTGCGTCCCGCACCTTTCGAGCCTATCGGCCAGCTATACGCAGCGTGTCTGCCGCATCAGCCTCGGCCATGGACAACAGAGCCTCATATAAGCCAAAGTGCATAACACGCTCTAGTATTACAGTGACACTTACGCGCCGACACGCATTGCTCCAGTTGCAGAACCGAGGATACTTACCACTTGAGGCCAAATGCCAGCTTTGCGCCATTCATGGTAGCGCGTGTAAACCGTGTGCCAGCCTCCAAAGCCAGTAGGTACTTCTCGCCACGCCGCTCCCGTTGCCATCACCCACAGAATACCTGCCAACAGGTGCCGTTCGGCATCCGCCCTCCGTCCCGGTCGTGGTTGGCGGGCTGGCAGCAAAAGTGCTATCTGCTCCCACCCGTCGTCTGTCATCTCTCCGAGTCCCAGCAACACTGGGGCTTGAAAGCCGCCGGATGCATGCAGAGGCGGAACCGCGAGTACGACCCCCACTCCATCACCTTGACCCTCTTGGCGGCGCTTCACATGGCACCGTTTGGCAGTAGCTTGATGCTTGCGCCGCCAGTAAGACCACTGCTGTCGATGCTGTTGCCGATGCTCTCGCTCATATTCGGGCTCCGCTAAGCCGTTGTGCAAGCGCCGTGCTTCCGGTACAGTAAGCGGTATCAGGTTAGCGGAGTCGGCAACAGCGTGAGTACCAACTGCATCTGCAGACGTAGATGTACTTGCTCGGATCGCCACCAAATAGGCGTAGGCGAGTAAGGCCAACGTTACATGCCGGTGCCATCCCGCCCACGTGCGCACCTGGTATTGATCCAAGCCGACCTCCCCTTTGGCTTGGGCAAAGCTCGTTTCAATTACCCAGCGAGTACCCCCCACTTGCACTAATTCGGCCAGGGTCGTGGTCGGTGGTGCATAGGCGTGGTAATAGGCCCGTTCGGTTTGACAGGTGATGCTACGACGAGCGACTACCCAGTGGGTATGTCCTGAGGTGCTCAGGTAGGGCAGTTGCAGCCAGGTCCATTCATACAAGCGCGCACCTTGGCTTCCCTCCCCTGCCGACAGTCTCACCCAGTTGCCGGCGGGTACTCGCTCCACCAATTCGGCCACCTGTACTGGTTGCCCCTCGGTCCAGATAACAGTGTTGCACGGGACAGCCAGCACATACCACAGTTCATGCGCCTCCAACCACAACCGCAGTTCGGTAGTACTGTAGACAGTATCAGCGACAACCCAGCGCGCCGGGATATTGGCAGCCAGAGCACGTTCAAGCATCTGCTCAGCTAGGACAGGTTTTGAGGCAAAGGTACAAGTTTGGGGCACTTTGGCACGCTGGCACCTCGCCGGGTCTTGGGTCCATTCGTCGGGCAGATAAAGGGCGCGGTCAATCAAGGCCGCGCCATGGGGCGAAGCATAGGCGAGAAAGACCCCGATTTGCTGGTTTTCGATGCGGCCAGCCGTTCCACTATACTGGCGGGCTACGCCCACCGAATGGGTGCCTTTCTTGAGGAAGCCGGTTTCATCAAGGACTAATATGCCGTCAGGGTGCCCCAACCAGTCAATGACGTACGTGCGCAATTCATCGCACACTGCGTCCGCGTCCCAATTGGCACTATTGAGCAGGCGTTGCATACCTTGTGGTCCGCTTTCGGGCATAATCTCGGCCAGTTGCCCGCTATTCTTGCGCTCAGCCACGCTCAGCAGGCCAAGCAGGTGGCGGCGCACCCGGGAGCGGGTCTCGGGACGTACAAAGTGGGAGAGCAGGCGCTGACAAAGGTGGTCGAACGCATTATTCCATATCTCCCATATGTCAAAATTGTTGCTTTCAGCTTGATTAGTCCTAACACTCATGTGGTGGCACTCCCTGTTTGAGAGTAGCCTACCATGCGATCCGAAGAAGTGTCACTGTAATACTAGTTGTGGAACCTGGCCGTGATGCCGCCATCTATCGTGAGTGATGTGCCTGTTATCCAGGCAGACTCGTCCGTGGCGAAAAAGAGCGCGCCCTGTGCGACATCCATAGGCGTTCCGAGTCTTCCCATCGGCTGAAGTGCGACTGTTTCCTCTGTCAGCCGCTCAGGGTCCCCTACGGTTGCCAGCACTTTGTCCCACATATTCGTGGCAATGAAGCCCGGCAGGATAGAGTTCACTCGCACTGTAGGCGCATGGTCAAGCGCCATGGCACGGGTCATAGCCAGTATCCCGCCTTTGGATGATGCATATGCGGTCATATCTTTCAGGGTCTGCAACCCGTGTACACTGGCGATGTTTACTATCGAGCCTCGGCCTTTGGCAAGCATTGTGGGTAGCGCGTATTTGCTGCACAGCCATGCGCCACGCAGATTGATATTGATTACGTTGCTCCACTCGTCCAGGCTGGTTTCGAGTGTGTTTTTCAGCAGCACTATACCCGCGTTGTTCACAAGCACGTCTACCGTCCCGAAAACAAGGAGCGTTTCCTCTACCAGCCGGGCGATATCGGACTCGACCGCGACATCACAATGCACAAAATGGGCGCGCCATCCACCCTCGTTGATAGAGGCTTCGACTGCTTTGCCCGTTGCGTCGTTCACTTCGGCAATCACGACCTTAGCGCCCTGGGCGGCGAACAGCTTACAGCAGGCCTCCCCAATGCCCGCGCCGCCCCCCGTGATTATCGCCACCCGGTCTTGCAACCGCT
>JBBSIK010000283.1:0-4764 GCA_038232115.1 Chloroflexia bacterium | reverse complement strand
TGTCGCCTATCCACACGAACGCTGAGAGATTAATCTGGGGGGCGGGGATGGGAGGAGTGCCTGGTGAAGCGCCTCCAAGCGAAGCTGCCGCCAGTAGCTTCTGGTAGTCCACATCTATGCGGTACTTGGTAGTGGCCGCGCCGTTGATCTGCTCTTTCCCCACCTGGGTATAAGAAATGGCGTTCAGCACAGCGGGATCGCTTCCAAGCAAGCTAGTGCCGGACATACCCGCAAAGGGTGATGTGCCCGTTGCGTCACCAGAGTCAAGTTCTATCCACTGGTCGTTTGCGCCCAGGCCGGGGCTGCTCACCTTGAGGTAAGACTTGCCACCCGCCTGGATGGTGGAGATAGTAGACGAAATCGGCCCCTTCGGCAGGTCAGGATAGCTTGCGGATGGAGGCAGTTCAATGCTAACGGTAATATCGGCCTGGCTGTCCTTGCCCGAGACAGCGCCACTACCGCTAAATTGAACGCTCGTATTGCCATTGACGCTGTCAACGCTCTTCGCGGACCCCGAAAAATCGAACCTGTACGAGCCTGCCTCTTTGTACGGCGGCAAAGGCCCTGATAGCGAGCGTGCTCCCGCGCTTTGAGCCATAGCCAGGACAAGCCCGCCAACCATGAACAAAACCAACGAGATCCTAAGCCCAGTCTTTTTCATCAGAACCCCTCCATCTTATGTGCCGTGTGGTTGTGTGACCGCGTAGCCACGCCTGTAGAAGGAGCAGCTACATACGTAGAGCATCATACACGGCTTCATCTCAAAATGTAAGTGGCAGCAGGACTTTTGGCAGGGCTGATGCAAAGTCTCAAAGGCAGCAAATTGAGCGCACAAACCGCACATTGTCATTCCTCACTACGTTCGGAATCGGTTGGCCCTTGTACACAGTAGTAAGTGTGCCGCTTACTTCCTCTAATTCAGCACTGTCCCATACCCACCCGATTGCTCACTACGTTCTGAATGACACTATGCTGTTTGGCACTGTTGCTTGCTATATGCGCGACTTTAAATAGACTCTCAGGGCTTTTGGTGCTATCGCTTGCAATCTCAAAGGCGTATACAAAGTCTCTGTTGGCAGGGTGGATGGGCGATAGCGGTTAGTGAAGAATCCTTCATAACCCTTGCTCATCCTCTGCGCCTCTGCGTCTCTGCGGTTCCGTACCCCTAACAATCCCTGATTGACACTCCTAACCCCGCAGCACCGTCTCCATCGGCGGGCGCTCGACGGGGTTGAGGGAACGAACCTCGAAGCGGGCATCGGGGCTGCTGCCAGGGCCTTCCAGTTCTTTTTGCAGGCGGACGGCAGTATCGGAGGCGATGTGGCACAGGCCGGGATCGTCCAGGCGCATAGAGAGGATTTGTAGCACGTCAATAGCATTGCGTAGGCCGGGCTGTGGAGGTGGCGCGGGTTGAGCGTGGCGCAGTTCCACCTGGGCGATGGAGCGCGCTCCCTGCTGTTGCGCCATCGAAAGCAGCATACCCAGTTCCAGGTTGTGCCCTGTCAATGTGGGGATCGAGAGCATGGCGTCGCGCCGGGCGGCTATGTCCCTCCCGAACGGTTCGACCACACCCGCCAGGGATGGGCAGAGCGCCTGTATGATGGTGCGCGGTGGCAGCGTGGCAAACTGCGTCGGCGTAAGGGCCGCGAAGTCGGTAGGCTTGAGGGCTTGCACACGGATACGGCGGGCGAACGGCCAGGCACCATCACGGCGCGGTACAACAAAGCCTCCCCAGCTTACGTCAGCCAGGGCAAAGTTCTGCTGAGGGTTTTCGGCGCTAGCCTTATCTTTCCCTTTGGGCTTATTGGCTTCGCCTGGCGCAGGCATAGAGGCGAACGCCTTGACCAATTGCAGCCCCGATGTGCGCAGGAGAGGTCCGGCAAGGGATAGAGCGGTACTCGGGTGGAAGCGGTTGGCGCGTGGATCAAGCCACACAACTATATCGCCACGCAGCACGCCCAGGCTCTTCCACCAGCTTTCGCCGCGTCCGTGCAGACTGCCTTCGTCTGGCAGTATTTCCGAGGCCATGTAAGCATCCACGCCTAAGGAGTGGGCTATGCTAAGTGTGTCGTCGCCGGAACCTGCATCTATGATGGCAAGTTGGTCGGCCAGAGGGTACATTTCCATGAGCACGCGCTTGAGGCCGGTGAGGATCGAGTGTATGTGGCGAGCGTCGTTGGAGGTGAGCAAAGCCACGCTGATCGTCTGGCCGGAAGCGCGCTTCAGCTTGAGGAACTCCTCGGGATCGCGGAACTCGTCACCATGATAAGTGTTCTCGACGAACCAGTACTCAAACGGCATATCCACCCACGATGAGCGCGACTGACGGGTGTGCGCCCTCTGCGTGTGCTTGTCGAGATCTATGTTCTCTCGCGTCCTGAGCAAGAGCATAGGAGCATGGGTTCCAGCCGCCACAGTGAGGGGCAGCGAAGAAGCGGCATCCCGCTCTTTGCCATGCCGGGGGAGCGGAGGTAGGCCCATAATAACGATGTCATAGGGCTGTATTTCACCCAATACGGCACCCGCAGTGCTATCATTCACCGTACCCAGTCGCTCGATGCGCACAGCCGACTTGCCGGCAACCGCCTCCAGGCGCTCATTGAATTCGATGTATGGCCCGGCATCGAGGGCTTCCTTGACGCTCGCGTTGTCCGCAGCCGGTAATGACTCCGTCGAATGGCGCGCAATCACGTCCCCCAGAGGCCCTGTGGCTCCCCTGGAAGAAAGAGGCCCTGTAGCCGCGGCTCCTTTGGGGACGGGCACATTGTGAAGCACCGTTACGGGCATTCTGTCGTGTTCGGCGAGCAGCAGGGCAATGTCAAGCGCCTGTTCAGCCGAAGGACCACCGCGCGCCGGCAGCAGCACGCGAATGCAATCGTGCCAGCCTTCCGGCCTCGCCAGGATGATGTCGCAGGGGGGATCTTTGAGCAAGGCGTCGAGGATGTGGCCGTATACGTACCGCTTCGACTGCCGGGCATGCCTCTTCCAATGGGCGAGCACGATGCCGGCATGCTCTTCCTCCACGGCCAGGCGTACCGCAGACGATACGTCGCGCGCCACCTTCACGAGCCTGTCTACGCGCACCCATTCCCCACCCACGTCCACTTCGGGAGGCAGAAAGTCGAACAGCGCCCTGTAGGAGCGGGCCATATCCATACCCATTGTGAGCGGCTGCCCAGAGGGCACCTCGACCACACCTAGCACCACAATGCGAGGTTGCGGGCCTGCATGGGGGACGAAGACCGTATCATCGAGAGGGGTTGGAGATACAAGTAAGGAGAGCGGCGACCTATGCCCAAAAGCCAAAACAGCCGCCAGGTGCAGCATATCATTGGCTATGCTAAGGTTCAGCATCGGCATCAGCACAGTGCGCGGAGCTATACCAAATCCACCCCACAGGCCAGCGAGTCCCGTAGGCTCCTTGTGCATAGATGTATTCATAGTTCAGGCCCTCGACGGAGAGTAAAACGTAAAACGTGATGCGGCTTACTGAAGAGAGTCCACGGGATATGAGGACCTGTGTTTAGCGAGCCGCATCACGTTTTACGTTTCGTCAACTGTCAGCCGCCTGGTGTCGTATGCTAGTTTCTTGGTGCCGGCGGCACTCATGCTGCCTTGCTGTTCTACTCGGACGGCTTCGCGACGGGCTTCCTCGGCCAGTTCAGGCTCGCCCATATTGAGCAGTCGGGTGGCGACGGCCTGGAGGTTGCGGGTGGCGGCTGCGACATCGCCTATCATGCTCGCCTGTAGAGCGCGTGTTTGCAACTTGAAGGTGGTTGCCCGCTCAACATTGTTCATAACTCGTGGGTTGCCGGGGCCTTTGGGCGCACCCGCTGCAAAGCTCACCACCAGGTCTGTCGCGGCATCAAGCTTGCCTGCTCTACCACGTGCCTCCTCATATTCAAGCAAAAGGTGAGCCAGGCGATACTGTCCGGGCTTGCGGGCGGGCAACACTACCTCGTACAACAACGACTGTCCGGCTCCAGGCTGCATGTCACCGAGCGGCAGGGTAACAGCCGTGGCTTCACCTGCGGTCTGAGGCATAGCAACCGCGCTGCCCGACCCGTCGCCTTCGTGGGGCACATCCTGCGAAGGCCACAGCTTGGAGATGACAGGCGCTACACGGTAGATGGTGCGCGCCATCACGCCACCCGCCGGGTTGAAGGTGATGCGCACATTCTTGAACGTGGTAGCCTGCATGGTGCGCAGAGTCTCCTCAAACGAGCTGGCGATCTCCTCCGGCTTTGCGATGTAACCCGAGTAGCCGCCACTCTCGGAGGCAAGAGAGTCGAGCAAGTCTATGCTCCAGTCCTCGTCCGCGCCCACACCCAGGGCCGTGATCGGTATGCCCGCGCTACCCGCTTGAGTCGCCAACTGCTTGCAGAGGTCGCCATCGCCCCAGGTCTGCCCGTCGGTGAGCACTACTATACGCGACACCGCACCTTCGCGGCGACCCTTCATCGCTTCGTCGAGTCCCACGAGTAGGCCTTTGCTCATCGCAGTGCCGCCTGCCTCGCGGATAGCATCTATCTGCGAGTGGAGAGCCGTCCGATCATGGACCGTAGTGCTGCGAACGAGCGGATGCACTTCGTCATCGAACAGGGTAATAGCCAGCGTGTCTTGCTCCGACAGGTGGTCTATCAGCCAGTCCACAGCCTGCTTAAGATGCTGCAACTTGGCCCCCGCCATCGAACCTGAAGTATCGAGCACCAAACTCAAGTTGAGTAACGAGGACTGGGGCGAGGCATGAGGGCTGAGGACTGA
>JBBSIK010000282.1:0-4771 GCA_038232115.1 Chloroflexia bacterium | reverse complement strand
TGTTCACCACCTCGAACATCTGCTCCTCGAACGACATTTCGGGGATCCACTGCACGACAGGGCACTCGTTGTCTTCGTCCAAGCGGGAGGTGGCAAGACAAAGAATATCGCCCTCGCCTGTGTCCTGGATAGGCACAAGGTCCTCGGGGAAGAAGTCGTCAGCCTCACGCATCAGTTCAGTTGCATGCACAACGCTAGGCTCGGCATCGGTGGGCACACTCAAGCCATACACCACGACGCCACCCAATGAGCCGGAGCCATATCTTTGCAAGAAATCACGGTACGAATCGGGGAAGGTCACGCCAAGCTGCTGCTCCGCCACCCACACTTCCTCAAACGGCGCCCCACCTACAAAGTTGGCATACTCAGGGTAAGCGTCAATTATCTCCGCTGCCTTTCTTACAGTTGCCATAAGTCGCTCCGATACGCTGCGCGAATTCTTAATGTTTAATTGATGGAATGTTGGACGTAAGCGCACTAGGTGGCTGGGGTCCAAACCTAATTAAGAATTAAACATTAAGAATTAAGAATTATAGCTGTACCACCATTGGCAGCACCATCGGGCGGCGCTTGGTCTGGTCGTACAGGTACTGGCTGACGGTGTCGCGAATCTTCTTGTTGAGGAAGTTCCAATCAACTGCGGTATCATAGTCGTCGTGGGTAAGGGCGGCTCTGACGCGCTCCTTTGTGTCCTCCAACAACTGTGCGGACTCGGCGGCGTAGACGAAGCCTCGCGTTACGATGTCCGGGTTGCCCAACAGTTGCCCCGTCTTGTGATCAATTGGTACAACGACCAGCAAGACGCCGTCTCGTGCCAGCAACTGCCGGTCACGTATAACCACCTGACCGATGCCGCCCACACTGAGGCCGTCCACGAATACGTTACCGGCGGGCACGCGCCCCGCTATGTGACCTTCCTCTCGATTCAGCTCGACTACATAGCCGTTGTCCACCAGGAAGATGTTCTCCGGCGGCACGCCCATAGATTCGGCGATCTTGGCGTAGAGCACAAGATGTCGCCGCTCGCCGTGTATCGGTATCACGTACTGCGGACGCAGCAGGTTGAGCATCAGTTTGTGTTCCTCCTGGCTGGCATGGCCCGACACGTGTACCTGGGCGATGGCGCTGTAAATCACCTCGGCACCTTTCACGAACAGGTTGTTTATCACGCTTCCGACGCTCGTCTCATTGCCGGGTATGGGCGATGCCGCCAGGATGTAGGTGTCGCCCGGCTTGACGCTCCAACGCCGGTTGTCATCATTGGCTATGCGCGAGAGTGCCGATGTCGGTTCGCCCTGCGCGCCGGTGCAAATCACCAGCACCTCATTGTCATGCAGCTTGGACGTGTCGGCCACGCTCACCATAACGCCTTCGGGGATCTGCAAGTAACCAAGTTCGACGGCAACCTGCACGTTGTTCTCCAGGCTGCGACCCAGCAGAGCTACTTTGCGGCCATGCTTGTACGATAGATCCATGATCTGCTGCACCCGCGAGATAAGAGAGGCGAAAGTGGCTATAATCACCCGCCCCTGGGCATTGGCGATGATAGGCCCCAGCGTGCGGCCCACCGTCTGCTCAGAGGGTGTGAAGCCGGGCGTCTCAACATGCACGCAGTCGGTGAACAGGCCGAGCACGCCCTCGTCGCCCAGCCTCGAAAGCGCGCCGAAGTCGGTGATATAGCCGTCCACCGGCGTCGGATCGAGCTTGAAATCGCCGGTATGCACGATGGTACCAACGGGAGTGTGTACAGCCAGTAAGCAGGCATCAGGTATTGAGTGGCACATGTGCACGAACTCGACGCGCATCTGCCCTAGCTGCACGACATCACCGGCACGTACTACATGCAGTTCGGAGCTATCGAGCAGGCCGCGCTCCTTCAGTTTATTGGTGATGAGGCCCATCGTGAGAGATGTGGCGTACACAGGCGCGTTGAGTTGCGGCAGCAGGTATCCAAGCCCACCTATATGGTCCTCGTGGCCGTGGGTTATGCAGATTCCCTTGATACGATGCTCTTTGCCTTTGAGATAGCTGATGTCAGGCAGAACCAAGTCCACGCCAAACATCTCTTCATCGGGGAAGCCCATGCCCACGTCTATTATCACAATGTCTTCGCCGTATTCCACTACGGCCATGTTCTTACCTACCTCACCCAGGCCACCAATCGGCGTCATACGCACGTATTCGGTTGTCGGCTGCGGGTCTATGTAAGCGGTTTGTATCTTTTCCTTATTCATTAGTTCCTACATGCGAGGCAATTTGCGACAGGAGCTTGTCCCTGTTTTCCAGCCCGCTATATATCGGCAGGGTCGCCCCGTGTGCCTGCGTGTGCAGAAATCGCACCACACCATTAGGCAACTGACGGTTCAACTCCGCGCGATACGAGTCGCGCACCAGCAGGGCAAGCGATTCTGCGTCGGCCTCGCTCTCCTCTTCATCTTCATTATTGGCCTCGGCTTGAGCACCTGGCGCACGCACGGGGCTAGTTTTCATGTCGGTTGTGTCTTCTTCGCCCAGGAAGAACCTGGCGAAGCGACCCCTGCCGCCCTCTTGCTTAAAGCCGGAGAGTTGCGACCAAGGATATATGAGGTTTATGCCCCCAAGCGTGGTATAACGCACGCCGTCATCGGTAACGGTTATACGGCTGTTAGCTTCCTCAAGCAACGTCCAGGCCACCAGGGGTGCCACGATAATAATGCCCAGCATCAGCACCGCAGACACCCACTCAGCCCCGCTCAGGCCGCCATCCAGGATCGTCACCAGGCTCCAGACGGCGAACACCATTATGCTGAGCACGCCCACCAGCAGTACGAATGCCTGCCGCCGGCCATCGCGGGACATACGGTATTCGCCCTCCGTGCCCTCGGAAGGAGTGCTTGTGACCACGGCGGAGCTTGCTGGTTGTACTTCGGCTGCGGACATACTTGGCTATGTTACCTTACAAATCGAAAAATGACATCTGTTTGTATTCAGAGACCGCTTTCTTCTTGCGCTTCCTGACCGCGTCAGGTTGGCTCTTTGCCTCGGCAGGTTCGGGAGAGGCGGTCACACCCTCATCTAACATGTTGTACGGGGACACGGCAGCTTCAACGGGTGGGGCCACAGTATATGTCTCCGCCCTTTCCACCACGGCTGATGTCTCTGGCTCGTGTATCACACTCTCCCGTGCTTCTTCCGCCGCTTTCACCCGCTGTTCGACAACAGCAACAGGAGGCGGAGTCGTGCCCTTCGTTTGCTCCAGGTAGCCAGGAAGCTTGCGAAAATCGTCGCGGATAACGTCCGCTAGACTCGCCTGGTGCAGGCCCGCCGCTGGGTGGTACATCGCCACACACAGGCACCCATCCACCATCCTGGATTGCCCATGTATCTGACTGATGCGCTCGCCTGGAAAGAACTTCGCCATCGAGTAGCGCCCCAGAGTGACGATTACATGCGGATTGATGAGGGCGATCTGCCGCTCAAGGTAAGGAGCACAGGCAGCGATTTCGTCGGGGTTAGGGTCGCGGTTGTTAGGAGGTCGGCACTTGACGACATTTGCTATGTAGACGCGCTCACGAGACAGACCTGCGATCTCCAGCAGTTCGTTGAGGAACTCGCCCGACTGTCCAACAAAGGGTCGCCCCTGCCTGTCTTCGTGGTAGCCCGGCCCCTCGCCAATGAACATCACATCGGCGCGTACATAGCCCTCACCAGGCACGGCATTGGTGCGCGTCCTGGCAAGGCGGCATAGCTGGCAAGTCCTGACTTCGGCCTCCAGCTCCCGCATCCCCGCCAGCCGGGGAGACACGCCTTTTCCGCCTTCACCATGCGACATGCTAGCTACCACACCCTTATTATAGCAAATTAAGCATCATGCAAGTTCTCCGGCTTCAGGTTGTCGTTTAAGGCAGGTACATCAACGTTAGTCGTGTTGCCGCCAATAGTATCCTGAGCAGGATTTGCTGGGGTGGACAATGGGGGGTTAGGCTGCTGGTGGGTATACGCGGTATCTATGCCGAGTATGAGAACCGGTACATCAATGTTCGAGACGCCACGTTGCTCCAAATCCCAGGCGAACTGCTCAAAGTATGATACGCCCGAAGACATTTCGCTGACGAGTTGCTTTAGCGGGACGATCTCAACTCCAGCATCAATAATTCCTTTGTTCTTGAATATCGTCATTTTTGCCGCAACGTTGTATACCATAAAAGAATACTTGCCGAACTGCACCTCCACGCCTAGCTTTTCTTTGACAAAATCCATGTCCCTGAAAGCGCCCTTTACGTCCACACCTCGTTGATACTCTGCCGTGTAGTGCTGTCTTGAGTATTCGCTTGCCACTCGTCTATTCGCCCAGCCACGGTTTTGGAATTCAAATCTAAATGCCTTGTTGAGGGCTGGCGGGTAGTAGAAAAGCTTGCCGGCACTGCCTCGCTCTTTACTTTCTTTTACCTTGAGTTCCTCAGCGTTAACCGCAGCGATTATCTGTATGATTTCGGCAAGCAAATGCGGATATTTCTCCGTTACTACCTCTAGGCCGTTATTGAAGGAATATTGGCCGCCAATAATCACTGTTCAGCATCTCTTTCGTCATCGTTCCTACCGGCCAAAGTCAATGTCCATTCTTCAGGCACCTGCGAAACCGACTCGCGTCCTGTGGGGGTACGTGTGCGCATAAGCGTGGTCAGGCAGCCAACTCCTGCTGAGGTTGAGATGAGCGGGAGAGGAGCCGCAATGTAGGGGCCGGAGCATGAACAGAAGGTGTGGGAGCGGTGGGAGCAGTGGGAGCAACCCT
>JBBSIK010000281.1:0-4803 GCA_038232115.1 Chloroflexia bacterium | reverse complement strand
TTATATCCTCGACTTCAACGAGGCATACAATCCATCCTGCGCCTACAGCCCCCGCTATAACTGCCCCTACCCGCCGCCTCAGAACACGCTCTCCGTTGCCGTTGAAGCGGGGGAGAAAGTGCCGTTTGAGCATTAGAGCCGGTGTCTTCGGCTACTCACATTAAGACAAACGGAGCCAACAGTTGTCGGCCCCGGCTTCTCGTTTCTCAATTTTGGAATGTGTGCTACTCCATATAATCCTTCAGCTTCTTCGACCTCGACGGGTGTCGCAGCTTTCGCAATGCCTTTGTCTCGATTTGGCGGATGCGCTCGCGGGTCACGCCGAACTCGCGGCCTACCTCTTCCAGGGTGCGGGTCCTGCCATCTTCCAGGCCGAACCGTAATTGAAGCACCTTGCGCTCCCGCTTGGTGAGCGAACCGAGCACGGTGACGATTTGCTCTTTCAGCATGTGGTGGGTGGCGGCATCGGGAGGGGCGGTCGCCGTGTGGTCCTCGATGAAGTCGCCCAGGTGACTGTCCTCCTCCTCGCCAATGGGTGTCTCCAGCGAAATCGGCTCCTGGCTGATGCGCAGTATCTCGCGCACGCGGTCGGCGGGCATGCCCACTGCCTGGCCTAGCTCCTCAGGGGTAGGCTCTCGGCTGAGGTCTTGCATCAGGCGGCGCGAGGTCTTGAGCACGCGATTGATCGTCTCGACCATATGCACCGGGATGCGGATCGTGCGGGCCTGATCAGCGATAGAGCGGGTTATCGCCTGGCGGATCCACCAGGTGGCATACGTGGAGAACTTGTAGCCTTTGCTGTACCGGAACTTTTCGACCGCTTTGAGCAGGCCAATATTCCCCTCTTGCACCAGGTCGAGCAGGGTCATGCCCCGGCCTGCATACTTCTTGGCGACACTCACCACCAGGCGCAAGTTGGCCTCGGCCAGGTGCTTGCGGGCGCAAATAGAGTCCTCCATGATGCTCTTCCAGTGGTTCTCCAGAGCATCGGCGGAGTTGAGCAGGATAATGGCAAGGTTCTCATCGTCCGGCCAACCATCCATGTCGAAGGCTTCCTGCAAGAGTTCCGGCAGCATTGAGGCGGTCAGCAATATCCCGCGAAGTTCGTCCTGTAGTCTCTCTGGTGCTTTGCCCTCACGCGTGCCAACTTTACGCAGCACGTCTATATCTATGCTCTCGACAGGGGTGAGAGCCTGTAGCATGGTACGGCGAGACTCGGGCGACTGCTTTACTTCAAGCTGGCTTTTATATATCTCTTCCAGCATATTCCAGTTGCCCACCAGCGACTCGTAGACCTCCAGGCAGATTACCTCGGCGGGCGGGGTGAAGCCATAGCGATGCTCAAGCTCGACCAGCTTGTGCCCCAGCGCCTCGCCTCGCTCGATCCGCTTAGCTAACGCCACCTCCGCATCGGCACTGAGCAGGGAGACGCGGCCAATCTCGCGCAGGTACATGCGCACGGGGTCATCAGTAGTCATCCCTTCAAGGTCGAGCACCACGTCAATCTGCGCCTCGGTAACTTCCGGCTCCATCTCGTCGGAAGCATCGTCTATCATGCTGGGGAATACCCCCAGGGGCTGTATCTCCACCGAATCGTCAATAGGGATGATGGCGAGCATATCCGGGGCTTCGGATTCGTCCAGGGGCACCATCGTAAGGTGGCTCGGCTTGCCTTTGCGAAACGCACTGGGCATAGACGGGGCCGGATCGAAATCGTCAAGGCTGTGGGCTTGCAGCATATTTGTCCCTTCCTCTCCTGCGTGTTCTAAACTCTTACTAATCTCTCTCGTGTCTCTTGAGTGTCTCTCTTCTCAACAACTCATGTACCAGCTTATCGCAAAACGGTTTGTACAACGATAACTACAAAAAAGATTGCTGCCATACCCGCGCTCGCGGCACCCTCACATATGTGGCTGTTCTTTGCTCGTGGGCGACTGAGAGCTATTGGATACGGCCTTTAATCTCCTCAGGCTTGGGACCGGCTATTCAACCTGTCTATTTGGTGGAATCACCTCCTCGGGTTTTATGGCCTGCGTTCTCCACGTCCTTCGCGGGTAATTCTCACAATCTAATCTCGGCTATCTCGAAACACAGTGCTCGGCTTGGGTTGGTAGTGCCGGAAGCGCGAGAACGAAGGAAACAGCAGAGGCATGAGCTTGAGTATCGTCTCGTCGTCGCCGGTCTCCTGGGCCTCTTGTAGCATTAGCTGGCACTGCTGGAGCCACATCCTGTCGTTGTACTGGCGCAGCCGTTTGAGCCGCGTTTCCAGTTCGTATGGCAGGGCGAAGCGGAATAGCTCAGGTTCCTTGTGGGACTCTACGCGGTCGAAGTGCGCCAGCAGAGCATCGTCCAGGCTCTCACGGGCGGCGCTTCGTATCTCCTCCGAGGCAGCAGTAGCCTTATTGCTGGCGGCTGCCGCCCCTGAGACCATCTTGAATATCAGGCGGTTTTCCAGCCGGTTAAAGTCCTCCGGCACAGGCGCGCCCGCCATCCATGTGACCTGCGGGTATGCCAGCACCAGGCTCAACAGGTGCTCCTCCGTCGTGTCAACAGAGGACTGAGGACCGAGGGTTGAAGGCTGAGTGGACGGCTTGTCCGGGCTTGTTGCTGGGTTTTGTGCCTGTGCTTTGTTGCCCGAACCCCTCTTTGGCGGCGTGCTCATGCGGCTCATCGCTTCGCGCACTGCATCTTCCGGCACCCGCAGGGCTGAGGCTACCCGCTGCATGTAGTGGGCGCGCTGCACGGGATCGCCTATCTCGCGCACGAATAGCACCATCTCGCCTACAGCTTCGCTCTTGCCGTGGGCACTATTGAGGTCGTACTTCTCGGCCACCATACCGATTACATGATCCACGAGCGGCATGGCAGCTTCACGTAGGGCATCCCAGCGTGCGGGGCCACCCTCTTCGAGCAGCAACTCATCAGGGTCCACACCACGCGGTAGCTGCATGATTCTGATCTCAAGCTGCGAGCGGTGCTCCACACTGATTAAGCCACGCGGGCCGCGCACCGGAATGGTGATCTTCTCCGCGTGCTCCTGCAACACCTCGGAGCCTTTGAGCGCGGCCATATCGCCGGCGGTGTCGGGATCGAGACAGAGGACCACTTTTTTGGCGATACGCTTGAGCAGTTCAGCATGGTGATCGGTGAGGGCGGTGCCAATCGTGCCGACCACGTTGTTTTGACCCGTCTGGTGCGCCACTACCACGTCCATGTATCCCTCGACGATAACCACCTGCCCCGTGCGCTGTATGTTGGGCCGGGCGAGATCGAGACCGTACAGGATGTGGCTCTTGTCGAACACCGCCGACTGTGGCGAGTTGAGGTACTTGGGCGTCTGCCCGTCGCCCAGAGCGCGACCGCCGAAACCCACCACCGAGCCTTTGCTATCGCGTATCGGGAAGAGCAGCCGGTTGCGGAAGCGGTCGTAGCGCCCACCCTCATCGCGCTCGGCGACAAGCCCTGCATCCACGCATTCTTGTGGAGTGTATCCCTTGGATGTCAGGTGGGTGAGCAGGATGTCCCACGAGTCGGGCGCATAGCCAACCTGGAAAAGCTCTATCGTGCCTGCGGTGAGGCCGCGCTTCTCGATGTATGCGCGGGCCTGGGCCGCAGAAGCATGGTTGCGAAGGAGGTTGTGGTAGAATAGGGCAGCAGCAGCACAGGCTTCCTTGAGACGTTCTTTCTGACGGTCCTCGGCGGCTACCTGCTCGTTACGCGGTTTCAGCTCAACGCCTGTCTTGCGCGCCAGTTTTTCGAGTGCGCCCCTGAAATCAAGGCCCTCCGTCTTCATCAGGAAGCCGAAGATGTCGCCGTTCTCCCCGCAGCCGAAGCAGTGATATGAGCCGTCTTTCGGGTAGACCACAAAGGAAGGCGTCTTCTCGCCGTGGAAGGGGCAGAGGCCCTTGAGGTTGCGACCCGCCCGCGTGAGGCGCACCTTCTCACCAACGACATCTTCGATAGCGATACGGGTCTTTATCTCGGCAATAACGTCATTTTCCATAGAGTGCTGTGTGGCAGGTTATGCGTGATGAGTGGTGGGTGACAGAATAGTGAGATGTGTGGAAAACTACCATGCTGATAATAGGCTAGTATACATCTTGTATGTGGATATCTGAGCGCGAGAATCTTCCAGTTATCCACATATCGCAGGCACACTGGAAGATTTACCCCAAATGTGGCACTAAACTGAGCATTTTTGCCTATATTTTGTGTATCCTTGTTGAGGATGCACATCCAGGATGCTATACTAGCAGGTCGTACCCTTGTGATGCGGATGGCGAAATGTTGTAGTTGTGGATGTGTTGCATCCATGTTGTGAGATAGGGTTTGGCGGGTTTCTCCCTTTCCTACCCTCTTACCCTCTTACCCTCTTACCCTCTTCGCCAGAGATGGCGTTATATAGCCATTCTTGCCCAGATTCTGCTACTTCCGCAGCAGCCACAATGCCTGTATAATCGTTCTGCCGGCCCATATTCTTGATCTGATGAGGGGGAACTTACTTATGAAGCCACTCTTTGTTGCTGTGTCCGCGATTGCTCTTGCTGGGATTGCTCTCCTTATCGGCTCAGGTTCCAATCAGGCGTCTGCGGCTACGGCCTCTGCTGTGTACCCAATTGTGGCGCTTGGCTCGGGGACGCAGTGCATATTGGGCGGGACATCGGGCGGCAAATGGGTGGAGCCTTATGGAGTGGAAGGCTCACCGCCAAAGATGCAAGAGGCGACGGCGGCGGGCGCTAAGTACCGTCTGTACAGCCTCGCGGGTTACATGGGCACCTCCACCGGCTCGAAGGCCGAGTCTAT
>JBBSIK010000280.1:0-4804 GCA_038232115.1 Chloroflexia bacterium | reverse complement strand
CGCCCCAGCATGGATGGCTCGGTAGCGAAAAGTGCCCAGTTGAGAGAGCAGCACGTCGTAGGGTGCGTGGTTCTCGTCGTGCATCTCGAACACAGCACGCTCGAAGTATTGCACTCGGTAGGTCTTGCCGTCTATCGCGCTCTGCTCCTGGAACTCCTCCGAGATAGGATAACCCTGCTGGGCCAGTCCACCATGCTGCTGCCAATAAGCAAGGAACTTGCCGCCCACACGCCTGCCTGTTTGTGGAAACAATATGGAGCCTGCTGATAGGTTAGCCTGCTGGTCTGGAGCGGTTTTGTACTTGGAGCCGTAGAGGAAAGAACCCAGGAGAGCCAGCAGCACGTCGTTGGGAGCGGGGTTTTCAGGATGCGCCTCAAACACGGCGCGCTCGAAATACTGCACGGTGTAGGTCTTGCCGTCCGTGTCGCTCTTCTCTTGTATCTCCTCCGATATCGGGAAGCCCTGTTGCGCCACGCCGCCATGCGTATTCCAGTAAGCCAGGAAGTTGCCCTTGACTGTTTTGCCCGTTTCAGGAAAGGTGCGAGAGGCGGACTGTGCCCGACTGCTGCCCACGCCGGATGCCGGCAGCATCAGCACCAGCATAGTAGCAATAGAAAGTAGCCGAAATAAGCGGTTCTTCATAAAAGTGCTTCCCCTTTCATAATAGATGCGGGCGTCGTTCGCACAACTGTGAGACAGCGGTGATAGTCACACAGCAGCCCCTACGCGCCTGCCCGGACAAATGGCCTCGGCAGTAGTATAGTACAGCACTGGCGTGCGCCATACAATGGACAATTAAGGCCAGAAGGTGCATAAAAACGTGCATAAATGGCGTGGGTGGGGCAGGAAAAGAGGAAATCTGGTCTGCGGGCAACAAAGAGATAGCCACATGAGATTTGCCTCCACAGCCCCAGCCCCAGTCCTCAGACCTACAGCGTAATCAGCCCCAGCCTCGTCCCTTTGCTCACCGCGTCGGTGCGGCTGGCAGCGTTTAGCTTCGTGTAGATGGATGAGACATGAAACTTGACTGTGTGCTCGCTGATGTTGAGATGGCGGGCGATCAGCTTGTTCGACAGTCCCTGGCTGAGTAGCTCCAATACCTCTGTTTCGCGGGCGGTGAGTGGCTCGATCAGCGATCTGCTCTCAAGCATCTGAGATGAGATACGCGGGCCGAATAGGGTGCCTACGAGCGGTAGCGAAAGCACAATCAGCCCTTGCGCCGCCGCCACCACCGCAGACTGCATCTCGGCAGCCGGTGCGTCGGGCGAGATGATGCCCCAGCCGCGCAGGGATAGCTGGCGCAGCACTGTTGCCGGACGGTCGTCCTCGGAAAGGGCCACGATGGCGGGCATAGAGGCCGTGCCATCACCTAGAGAGATATAGGTGCTGTCCTGCATGACCATATCGGCGGTTGCGACCAGCACATCCACGTCAGGTCGCTCCATCGAAAGCTCGACCAGGGAAGCAGCATCGGCTACCACCCTTATGCCGTCGGACGCCAGTAATGCACGTAGCCCCGCACGCATCATTGGCGTCGGGGCTGCGATTGCTACCAGAACCAGGCTCAAGCGGATGTCTCCAGAGGCGGGTCCTCTCCGGCGAGATCAATGGCTACTTCGCGTATAACACCGCCCCGCGCAATGTGCAAGGGCAGGTTACGGTTCAAGCCGTTGTCGGAAAGCACATCCAGCAAGGCCTCGCCGTCTACTACGGGCTTACCTGCGGCGGCGAGGATAACATCGCCAGGCTTCAACCCTGCGCGAGCTGCCGGGGTGTCGTCATCAACCGCGACCAATAGTAGGCCTGCTGCACGGCCCTCCCGCCTGCTCTGGGGCAGGGTGAGTGCGAACTCTACCGGCTCCACGCTCACACCCAGGAAGACACGGCGGCTCGGCAGGCCACCAACCCACTCGGCGGCTACGTGGCTGGGGACCGCCACGGCCATATCGCCGCCAAAGATCATGGCTGTGATGCCCACAACCGCGCCGCCTGCATTGAGCATAGGCCCTCCTGAGTTGCCTGGCGCTACATGCACATCGGAGCGCAGGTACTGAGCCGTGCGACCACTACCGGGGATAGGCACGTGGCCCAGTCCGCTCACGATACCCGCAGTAACCACGTTCTTCTGCCCCCAGGGGTGGCCCACAGCGAATACCATCTCACCTATGCGTAGTCTGGACGAGTCGTCCACCAGCGCGGCGGGTAGATCGTCGGCATCGATCTTGAGCAGAGCCAGGTCGAGTGCTGGGTTCTGGTTCAGCACGCGGGCTGGGAAAGCGCGGCCATCGGGTAAGAGCACGGACACGGAGCCTGAGCCTGCCACCACGTGATGGTTGGTCAGAATCGCGCCATCTGAGCGCCAGATCACCCCAGCGCCGCCACCTCTACCGTCACGGCGTACCTGCACTACGCTCGGCCCGACGTTCCTGACCATCGTAATAAGTTCACTCGATACCTCGTCCGATATGAAGCCTACCGGGCCGGATACCTCAATATCTTTTTCTTCTGTCTTTGTCATAGTAGATAGCATACCTCTTTTGAGTTGAAAGTTAGAAAGTTAGAAAGTTGAACGTAAGTTCGGAGCACTTTCTAACTTTCTAACTTTCCGACCTCGTTAGTCTCTTTGCCCGATTGTGACTGTGAGGGTCTGGGGCTGACCGCCGCGGATTACTTCGACGGGCACGGGATTGCCTACGCGGTCGCCGCTGAGGAGAGACTGCAAGTCGTCGGCGTCGTTGAGAGGCTCATTATCGAGGGCCACCAGGATGTCGCCTATCAGGATGCCACCCTTCTCAGCCGGAGTATCTTTCTCCACGCGGATCACGAGGAGTCCTGTCTCCTGGCTGCCACCACCGCGCTGTGCCTCGGGCAGGTACACGGGCTGGCTGCTAATGCCCAGGTAGCCACGCTTGATGCGTCCATGGGCGCCCAGCGTATCAGCTACGCGCCAGGCTATTGAAGAAGGCACGGCCAATGCCACACCACCTGCAAGACCCGTGGTCACGATGCCAAGCACGGTGCCGGTCGAGTCGATGAGAGGCCCACCCGAAAAACCGGGATAGGGTGTGGCGTCGGTGCGGATGAACTTCTCCAGCATGCCGCCGCGTCCGGTGCGAATGGGACCGCCGACCGCGCTCACGATACCCAGGCTTGCCATGGGACCGCTCTCCGAAGGGCGAGCCACCGCCAGCACCAATTGACCTACGCGAGCATCGCCGCCACCCTGTGCGGGCGCTGCCTGGAGGTCGGGCACGCGCAAGACGGCCAGGTCGCTCGATGGGTCGCGGCCCACAAACTGGGCGGAGAGCGTGGTGCCATCGTGCGTGATAACGGTGAGGTCTTCCTCCCGCTCAAGTGCGTGCTCGGCGGTAATCACCAGGCCCTGCTTGTAGACGACGCCGCTGAACGGCATCCGCTGGCGGCCATTGACCAGCACCAGGGCTGGGCCGATCTTCTCCACCGCGTCTGCTAGCTGGTTGGAAAGCGAGCTAAGTATGCCCGCGTTGTTAGTTGAATTATCCATCATGCAAATCCTCCATGCGAATTACGAGTTCAAAGTTGAAAGTTGAAAGCTGAAAGTGTTATTGATCCATCTGTATCGCTTGCTACAACTATAACTTTGGGCGCAAGGAGGAGGTATCGCCCTTTCGGCCAGTGGGCTACCTGTACAAACGGGTAGGAGCACATAAAGGCCTACTACGCCTTTATGTGCTCCTCGATCCTGTACTACACAACCTCTGCGGTCCGGCACGTGGGCCTGTGCATGTATACCGCCTCAAGGAGTGTTTATCGGTTGCGGGTTAGCTGCCACTGGCCGCTGTAGATGACCTGCACGTCCTGGTAGACGGCGCGGAACTGGTCTATCAGCTTGACATAGCCGGCATCGGGCACCCACTGCGTGCCACCGATTTTGTCAGTCGCCTCGCTCTCGATCTTCACGATAGTAGGTGTCACGGGGCTGCCCGTGAGGTCGGTGGGGCGTGCAGGGGCGAGTGGGTTGGTGCAAAGCGTCACTCCTTGTCGGAAAGTGCCTCCCGTGATGTTGAGCCGTTTGCCGCCGGGACCGCCCTCCACCCGCCCCATGATGTCTGCGATAGGCGGCTTTGACATAGAGCAGGCCAGCACGGTGATATTGTTGCCCGTCACCCTGGCGTTATAGTCGTTGATCTGCACGGTACCCGTAAACAAGCCATCGCAGGCCACATTGAGAAGCACCGGCCCCGCCGTGCCTCCCTTCCCGTTGATGGAAGGGCTAGACATGGTGAAGCCCCACGAGAGCGGCCCTGTCCACACGCCCTCCTCGATAGGCGATCCACAATCGCTGCTGCCGGAGGGGGTAGTCGCAGGCACAGGGGACTGGGAACTATACCGAGCATGGTAGCGGAAAGCGCCAAGTTGGGAGAGCAAAACGTCATAAGGGGCGGGCTTCTCAGGATGGCGCTCGAAGACGGCGCGCTCGAAGTACTGCACGCGATATATGTTGCCGTCGAGGTCGCTCTTTTCGTCGAACTCCTCGGAGACAGGATAACCTTGCTGGGCCAATCCACCGTTTTTCTGCCAGTAGTCGAGGAAACGTCCACCTACATGCTTGCCCGTCTCCTTGAATAGCACGAAGCCGGGTGCGGTGTTCGGCGGCTGCCCATTCGCGCCATCCGGGTACTTTTGCCTGTACAGGAAGGTACCGAGCAACGACAGGAGTATGTTGTTGGGCGCGCTTAGCTCGGGGTGTAACTCGAACACAGCGCGCTCGAAGTATTGCACCGTATAAGACTTGCCATCGGTATCTGATGTCTCCTGCGCCTCG
>JBBSIK010000279.1:0-4821 GCA_038232115.1 Chloroflexia bacterium | reverse complement strand
GCTGTTGCAGGACAACACGGCGGCCTATGCTTACGGTGTGGGTGGAACCCCGATAGAGCAGGTACAAGGCATCAGCCCCGCTACTCCTTACTACTACCATACAGACCAGCTAGGCTCTGTGAGAGCCATGACCAACTCCTCCGGTGGGTTGGTGAGCGGCTACACCTTTGATGCTTACGGCAATACTACTGCCTCCACAGGTTCAGTAGCCAACCCATTCAAGTATGCCGGGGAGTACACGGACCAAGAGAGCGGCTTTGTCTATCTGAGAGCGAGGTACTACGACCCCTCTACGCAGCAGTTCCTGACGGTGGACCCGCTGCTTGCACAGACGGAGCAGGCTTATGCTTATGTGGGTGGGAACCCTACCAACTTCACTGACCCATTAGGACTATACAGGGATGGGTTGGATGGCTTCGCCTGGGACCCTTCAGACTGGAGCGGTAGTACTTGTTCGCCCGCTATTCTAACAATCGACCCCAAAAGTGTGCCGTGCCCAGAAGGCTCCTTCCACCATCCAATCAATGGTAGTTGTGTACCAAATTGGGTTGGAGTAGGTTCCGACGCTGTGCAGTTACCCGGAAATAACGCAGAGGGTAGAGCTAACTTTTCATCAGGCGCAAGCCGAGGCGCAGCAGACGATGTATATCGTGGTGGCAAGGATCTCCTAGCTAATGTAGAACGAGATGTTAGGTTTGATCGGAGCACTGGTCTTCTCAGAACCGACAGAGGTGTTTCGGTTCATATAAATCCTGCCAAGGTAAACCGGTTTGGCGGTGCCTTTAAAGTAGGGCCACTTCCAACAGGGTTGAAAATTGAACAACGAGGCTTCGATCCAGGGCACTTCGAGATTATGCCTGCCGTCCCAATGACCCTTGATCAGTATAAGGCTCTGCTACAGCAAGTTGATTTAACTCCATGAGAACTACAGCGATGATTGTAAGCTTCAAGGAGGCTAAGGATGGACACCACAACTTATCCTAGAGTGATAGTGCCTAAATGGTCAGACGAACAATCTGCCATGGAGATGAGATGGAAGGGCTGGCTTAGTGCTCACGTTGAGACAGAGAAAGGAATCTACTACGAGGTCTACTTCAGCGATCCTGTACGATTACAACAAGATATGGAATACGCTGTAAAAGGTGGTTCTCCGTGTTTTGCAGAACAGGGGCTTATCATCCTTCCAGAAGTAACAGTTGAGGCTGTAGAGAAAGCCGTCGTGTTCCTTTGGAAACAAGGGTTTTTCTCTCACTTGAGACCAGATGAAACGTTTAGTGCTCCATACCCTTAATGACGAGAGCAGTTAAAAGTCGGGGGTATCAGGCTGGACGATCTAGCCCGCACTGGCTTGACCGACTTGTGCGGCGCCTTTCCTGCTATGGCGCAGCCGGTCTCCTCGGCACCGACGCAGTACCCTCCCCGGTGTATTTGTAGTATGTGTTGCGTGAAATGCCCACTATCTCGCAAATCTCTCGGACGCTGTACGTGCCGTTCTTCTTGAGCGCCAGCGCAGCCTTTTGCTTTTTCTGGTCGACGCCTTTGGGCCGGCCGCCCAATCGGCCTCTGGCTCTCGCCGCTGCTAAGCCTGCTTTTGTCCGCTCGCGGATGAGGTCACGCTCAAACTCGGCCAGCGACGCGAAGATGTGAAAGATCAACTTGCCGCCGGCTGTCCCGGCTGTCGTCGTATCAATCTGCTCCTGCAGACTCTGAAAGCCGATGCCGCGCTCAGCCAGTTTCCCGATGGTCTGCACCAAGTCTGGCAATGAGCGTCCCAGCCGGTCCAGTTTCCATACCACGAGGATATCGCCAGGCCGGCATGCTTGGAGCGCTGCACCGAGACCGGGTCGTTCAGCCCTTACCCCGCTGACAACGTCGGTGAACAACTGCCCACATGCAGCAACTTGCAGCGCATCCTTCTGCAGGTTTAGGCTCTGGTCACTCGTAGACACTCTGGCGTATCCGATACGCATGAAAACAACCCCTCCCTGACGTAGCTCAGTAGCGTATACAACGAATCTCAAATTCAGCCACCGTGACTGGTACGTTGTTATCATATACCAGTTTTGTGGTATTCTGTAGCATGCCGCTCGTCGGCTAGATGAGTTGAATTCTTGTCCTGGCGGCTGTACCAGGAAAACGTTCGTTTCTTTGCACACCGCCGTCCCGCGTTCTAGCCCCTGCCAGCCCCGATGCCAATTCCGAATCGCGCGGAAGCTGAACATGAGCACCGATCAGCCACAAGTCAGCCTCCAAATTTACCAGCTCAAGGTAGTGCTCCGCGACTGTAGCCCCATGATCTGGCGTCGCCTCCTGGTGACCAGCGACACTTCCATCGCTCAGTTGCATACCATCATCCAGATCATCATGGGCTGGCAAGACCTGCATTTGCATCGGTTTCGCATCTATGCCAAGGAGTACGGCATTGCCCGCGAGGGAGGCATGCTCTTTGACGATGATCCTTATCAGGTCGTTCTTTCCTCATTCAAATTACGTGCAGGCGAACGCTTCGAGTACGAATACGACATGGGCGACTTTTGGCAACATGACATCCGCCTTGAACGGGTGTTGCCGCTCGATCCCTGCAAGTTATACCCGGTTTGCGTTGCTGGTGCCGGAGATTGTCCGCCCGAAGACTGTGGCGGTCCACCAGGGTACGAGCACCTGCTCGAAGAGCGCTACTCCTGGGAGGCGACAGAGCAGGTGCGCGAGGATGTGCTGCTGGTGGCACAGCGGCTGCTAGATTTCTACGATGGCGGCCCGCGGCCCACCTATGAGGATTTTGAGTTTGTGGACGCCTTGGAGCGAATGCGCGAGCGCGAAGCAAACGCTCCTGTTGCCTTCAAGCGTCGCACGGTGAACGCAGCCATACGCAAGCTGATAAAAGGCTGATAGCTAATAAAGGAGCCGCAATGCAATTCCGCATTGAAGTAGTAGTCATCGCCGATGACGGCACGGAACAACGCCAGCAGTTATTCACTGTGACGCGTGACCAGATCAAACTGGAAACCATCGGTTTGACCCTGGCCGAGAGCAAGCAGGTGCTGCAGCATCTGCAGCAAGCGGTAGTCGAGCAGCAGGTAGAGGCTTATCTTGACCAAGAACGGGCTTGCCCGCACTGTGGCCAGAAGCGGCGCCTCAAACAGTCCGAGCCAGCGCCGTTCCACACACTGTTCGGGGTGGTCGAGGTCAGCAACCCGCGCTGGCGGCAGTGCAATTGCCAGCCGCACACGACCAAGACCTTGCGACCCCTCGCGGCACTGCTGCCCGAACGGACCAGCCCCGAGTTGCTCTACCTGGAGACGAAGTGGGCCTCGCTGGCGGCCTATGGGCTGACGACGAACTTGCTGCACGAAGTCTTACCGATCGACCAGAAACATTGCGTCAGCACGGTGCGGAATCATACGCTGCGGGCAGCCCGACGTAAGGAACAGATGCTGGGCGACGAACAAGCTATATATATAGAAGGCTCTCCGGAGGAATTGAGCCGCTTGCCAATTCCAGACGGTCCGCTGTCAGTAGGATTGGACGGCGGCATCGTGCGTGCCCGACGTGGCAAGAATGGTGAGCAGTTTGGCAACCTGTTCGAGGTTATAGCTGGCAAGAGCATCCTCTCCTTCCACCGTGATGACCCCGAAAGTGCATCGCCGTCGAGCAAGTGCTTTGCGCTGGTACGTAGCGTGGACAAGAAGCCGAAACGGCGCCTGTTCGAGTTGCTGCAAGCACAGGGCATGCAGGCGAACCAGCGGGTGACGTTCCTTTCGGATGGTGGAGACACAGTGCGCATGCTCCCCGGGTATTTGCACCCGGCAGCAGAGCAGATCCTTGACTGGTTCCACCTGACGATGCGGATTACCGTGCTGCGGCAGTGTGCGCGGGGCTTGGAGCACCAGTGGGCGGCCCACGTGGCCCATGACCCGCAGGAGGAAAGCTTGGAGCGGCGTTTGGAGAGCGTGAAACACTATCTATGGCACGGGAACACGGGCAGAGCATTGGAGCAGCTGCGCTGGCTAGAGGAGGATTTGTACTGTTGGGACTTCGATGAGGAAGGCGAACCCGAGTTGCAAGCTGGCAGCGAAGGGGCGGGGCGAATGTTGAAGTACATCCAGGAGCTTGAGACTTACATCAGGAACAACGCCGGATACATCGTGAACTACGGGGAGCGGTATCGCAACGGCGAGCGGATCAGCACCGGTTTCGCTGAATCGGCCATAAACCAGGTGATCAGCAAGCGCATGGTCAAGAAGCAGCAGATGCAATGGACGCCAGAGGGAGCGCATCTACTTCTACAAGTGCGGACTGCGGTGATCAATGAAGATTGGGAAGACACATTCCGGACCTGGTATCCCCAGTTTCGGTTCGCTGTGGCGTCAGACGAGGAGAACCGTGAAGCGGCCTGACGCCCCCGACTTTTAACTGCTCTCCAGTCATATCCTCCCAGGTTACGTCCTCAGGTATGTAGTCGCGTAAAGTCTCCCGTAGTTGTTCGACGCGCAACTCCATCACGTGCTGAGTGGTCTCTCCTCTGTAGCCCCGTTCTGCGAGGGTATTCGGGTTGGCGTTCATCGTAATCTTCACACTATCGCCCGCTCCCAACTGCCCTATAAGAGACTCGTATTCGCCGAGCTGCTCGCGTCGCTGGTTTGCCTCGGCAAAGTCGAGCCAAACGACAAGACGTTTGTCGCCGAAAGAGGTATCGAAGCTGTTTACGAACGCCCCGGTGCTCTCGTTCCTACATTCTATGAATGGGCGCAAATTGAACAGCTGCCTTTTGTATACGAATTCCTCGGCTTCCAGAGATACGAGCCTCTGTATTCCTAAACT
>JBBSIK010000278.1:0-4827 GCA_038232115.1 Chloroflexia bacterium | reverse complement strand
CGCAGGGCGTCATATTGGTTGGTTACCGAACCAACTTCGTCGCCACTGGGCCACTTTTTTTGTATTGCCCGTTACTTTTGTCGCCGGGTGTAATGGGAAGATGGGGGTTATCACCAGAATTGTCGTATTGACGCAGAATCTGCCCCTTTGATATACTGCGGGTATGCTGTCAAACCGAAGCCCCGCTCCCACGCACGAAACGCTCGATGATTGGATTGCACGCGAGGCGACTCCGTTCTCTATCGATTCACCCGAGATCTTCAACGCCGCCGTCGCCAAGGTGATCGCCTCGCTTGGTGACTCGGTGGAATTGCTTGGCTTCGGAGAAGCGCTCCACGGCGGGGAGGACATCCTCATCCTCCGCAACAAGCTCTTTCAGCGTTTGGTTGATGCGCATGGCTACAGCGCCATTGCTATCGAGAGCAGTTTCCCCCGGGCGCGCGTAGTGAACGAGTACGTGGCCAGTCGTGGCCCGGCATCGTATGAGGCTGTGCAGGAAATAGGTTTCAGCCACGGCTTTGGCCGGCTCGACGCGAATCGGGAACTCGTCGAGTGGATGCGGCGATACAATGCCGAGCCTTTCCATCGCGTCAAACTCCAGTTCTACGGCTTCGATAGTCCGACCGAAATGATGGGCAGCGATAGTCCAAGCCAAGTCCTGCATTTTGTTCTTGAGTACCTCACTTCGATTGATAGTGCCGCCGGCCAAAAGCGTCGCGAACGCATCGACTCGCTTCTTGGTTCAGACTCCGACTGGGAAGATCCTGCTACATTAATGGATGCAACAAAGTCGGTGGGGCTATCAGACGCAGCAATCGAACTCCGAATTGAGACTGAAGATCTCATTACTGAGCTACAGATACGCCGCCCCGAATTGGTGGCGAAGAGCGACGAAAGCCGCTATTTGGAAGCCGCGCAGTATGCTTCGGTGGCACGGCAGTTACTGAACTATCATGCCGCGTTGGCGCGAAACTCAGAGGAACGAGTTGTAGAGCTTCTCGGCATACGCGACGCAACGATGGCTGATAATCTGGCCTACATGGTGCCCCACGAGCGTGGCCGGGGGAAAGTGCTTGCCTTCGGGCATAACGCCCACTTGCAACGCGGGCAGACAAAATTTCAACTCGGCCCTGCCGCATTCACATGGTGGCCGGCGGGAGCGCACCTTAATGAGATGTTCGGCCCGCGCTATGCCGTTATCGGTTCGGCAGTGCGCGTTTCTGACGCCAACGGCATCGGCCAGCCCGAAGCCGACACGCTTGAGGCGCGGCTGACTGCCGTGCCGGGGCCGGCGCGGTTCATTCCAACTCACACAGGCCAGGGGCTTCCAACCTCGGAAATCGCCGCTCTTCCGACTCGCTCCGGCAGTATGAAGAACCCGACCTACATGGCACTAACCCCTCAAAGCTTCACCGATTTCGACTGGCTGGCTGTCCTCGATTCAACGGCATACAACCGCGGTGGCCCGCCGCTGCAACAGTGGGACGCCAACCCCGAGCAGTAAAACCCTTCGACGTTCTGGCAGCCGTCAGTACAGCGGGACGTTCGGGTCGACAAGACGGGCAAGTGAAACCGAGCCAGCCGAGGATAGATTTTAGGAGGCAGAAGACAATTAGAAATAGGCTCTTCTCCTAATGAATACCTGCAAATATTGCAGGATCAAGCTTATCAAGGCGAGACAGGAAAAACACTTGAAGATTTCCTTACGAAATTTCTTGCCCACCTCGAAACAACCAATGAAGTAAGCAATGATGTGGATGATAACAATGCAGTGTGGCGTCTTGCACAATATCTAAAAATATCATATGCGCAACTTGTGCCGACTGGATGCTGGTGTCGAAGCGTTGGACGGGTCCGCTTGGATACACACCGTACCAATAATAAGCTTTGTACCAAGAGTTGGGGTGGGTCCTACACGGTGAGGCTGCTTAGGCCTTAACCTTTATCTATCTTTATGCTTTTTCTTTCAGAGAGCAAAATGTATCAAAAACTTTGGTTTGTGACACTGAATACCGTGATGTAGTAAACCATGGAACTACCTCGCTATGGCCCATCAGATGCTGGGTGTTATAAATACGACCAGGTATACACGTCAAGGTGGACGGATAGCTGGACATCGGATTCCGCCGTTACTGAAGGAAGTTGTGGAATGCCGCCGGTCTCGTTCGCCGTGGCAGGAGCAACGAGAAATGCCGGAACCAACGGATCACACACCAGGCGTTGACGAGAAGAGGCAAAAGGGCGTATCTCAGAAGGGTCGAGCCGCCTTCGACGCCAGCGTGTCTGGGCATGAGCCTTACACCCAGGGCTTGGACTCGATGGCGCAGAACGGCGTGCCCTGTGGAGATGTGACCAAATATCACTGGAAGAGTGAACATATCTATCCCGAAACTGAGCGCGACTACTGGCTGTACGTCCCTGAGCAGTACGAAGGGTTGCAGGGTTCGCAGGATGCGTGCGTGATGGTGTTCCAGGATGCTGATCTCTACCTCGGCCCAGAAATAAACGTGCCGATCGTCTTCGACAACCTGATTCACAACAGAGAGATGCCAGTGACGATTGGCCTCTTCGTCAATCCTGGGGACAAAGGCCCGGGTAATACAGTCTATGGTGGGAGTGACAATCGAAGCCTCGAATGTGACTCGCTTGGCGACCGGTATGCGCGTTTCCTAATCGAGGAGCTACTCTCGGAGGTCGAGAAGCAGTATACAATCGCCAAAGACCCTGCTGGCCGGGCAATTTGCGGGATTAGTTCAGGCGGCATTTGCCCCTTTACTGTGGCATGGGAGCGTCCCGACGCATTTAGCAAAGTTATCAGTCACTGCGGCAGCTTCACGAACATTCGGGGTGGGCACAACTACCCCTCCTTGATTCGTAAGACCCAGATTAAACCGATTCGCGTGTTCTTGCAGACGGGATCAAAAGACCTCGATGTCGTTTTCGGTAACTGGCCCATTGCGAACCATGCTATGGCCTCGGCGCTTGCATACAAGGGCTATGATTAGAGGTTTGTCTTTGGCGAGGGCGGTCACACGCTCAAACACGGCGGAGCCATCTTTCCCGATACGGTGCGCTGGCTATGGCGCGACTACCATCTCGTGGGATAGTCGCAGCAGGGTGCTCCTACCGTGGAGCCGTCTTCAGGGCAGCCGGTTGGGAGTTCACAGAAGATGCAGGTACCACGAAGGTTGAGGTTCGGAGGGATGTAGTGTTTAGATAGCCTGCCGCTTCACCGTTGAACTTCGCGCTACCCACACGACAAGCACAGCCAGCATTGCCCCGATCAGCCACGCCGAAAGCCTCACCACAGGCATCCCCAAAATGGCCCCCGGCGGTAAGAGTGCCGTCATCAGGTACGCCGTCCAGATAAGGCCGTACCAGAGCATGCGCATGTTCTCGCTGACATTGGCCGCGCTTACGTAAGATAGGCCGAGCGCCGCAGGCAGAACCAGCAGGCAGAGGTCGTGCGTGTTTAGCTGTAGGCTCGTGAAGGCAGTAGCCAGGAGGGTGATCGCCATGAGAGCGTCCCACTGCGGAGTGCCTGGCTGCCAGGGCTTGCGCCACAGATAGACGAGGAGCGCGGCGATCAGCAGGGTAGCCACGTTGTTGAGCAGGCGTATCAGGTCGTCTTTGTCTCCGACCAGCAGTGCAGACAGCGCGCCACTGAAGCTGTGGCTGTAGCCGGGGTCCAGCAGGAACTCGCGACTGAACTTCTGAGCGCGGGCTACTATAGCGATGTATGGCGCTATCCAGCCCGTGCCCGTGGAGAGTAAAGTGACGCCCATCAATGCGACGCCTGCTATTGCAAGTCCCAGCAGCGTCCACCAGCGTCTCTTCCAGAGCAACACCACGCTCAGCAGTGGCAGCCACTGGATTTTCAGGAGCAGGATACCGAACGCCAATCCTGCCGGCAGTTCACGCCCACGCCGCAGCAGAGCAATGCCTACTGCGAGGCCCAGCATGGTTACTCCGCTGCTCTGTCCCTGTTGCAGATTGACTATGAACGGGAAGGAAGTAACCGCGGCCATGAGCAGGACCAGCCGTGTTACCTTCGGGAGTGGCAGCGAGGCCATGAGAAACCACAATCCCCCCGCCATGCCCGCGATGTTCAGCAGGTCCCATAGCGCCATGCTTGTGAGCGGCGATAGCCCCGATAATGGTGCCCACAGTACAGCTATGAACGGCGTGTAAGGATAGGGGTAGGCCAGCCTTGACCTATCAGCAACAATGTATCCCTCATCGAAAAGCCTGTTCTGCTCCCGTAGCTGTGCATTGAGATCGTACAGTTGATCTCCGTGCCCGGTGCTTATTATGCGCGATGCAAGGGTGATAGCCGGATAATCGGCAGAGGTAAAGAGTACCACCCGATTGCCTCCTGCCCCGGCATCGGCGGGAGCGAGGAAGAAACGTACCCAACTTGAGGCGGTCCAAGTAAAGACAAGCAGAGTAACTGCAAGGGCAAAGAGCAGGCCGTGCCGCGGTATTAGGTTGAAGGGCGAGGCACGGCCTGCTCTTTGCCCTTGCTCCTCTGTAACTATTAGCATTCCCGCCTTCTCCGCCAAACCCCGACTCTCCTTACATCACTAGCCTGAACAGGCGACGCTATTATACCATCACCTGTGCCGAGGGGATGCGTATTTGCCAACAACCAACAACTCTCCACTATGCAGTACGTGTTCACACTTGGGTGCAGGGGCATGTCCCTGGCGGCGGCGTGGCGGTATCCCCCACCTGTACCTCTTCTTTTTATTCTCCCCTCCCATTCTATGGAGGAGTAGAGGTGGGGCTTGGTCTAGCAATCTGCTGATTTGTCCTGCCCCTAGTCTG
>JBBSIK010000277.1:0-4828 GCA_038232115.1 Chloroflexia bacterium | reverse complement strand
GTAGTGCGTAGTGCGTAGTGCGTAGTGCGTAGTGCGTAGTGCGTAGTGCGTAACCCATCCTAATCTTTGCGCGCCCTTTGCATCTTTGCGTCTTTGCGTTTCCGTCTCTTTACACATTACGTAATACACACTACGCCTCGCCCGTCACCTCATCCCACCTGAGCACACTCACCTCATCCGAGATGCGCCTGATGAGGCCGGAGAGCACCTGGCCAGGGCCGATCTCGACGAAGGTGTTGGCGCCGTTTTCGATCATTTGGCGCACCGAGCCAACCCAGGCGACAGGCGCGCAGAGTTGGTCGCTTAATTCGCGCTTGATATCTTCGGCGGTAGTTAGCACCTGGCCGGTGATGTTGGCGACGAGCGGCACGATTGGGTCTACGAGGTTGATATTGCCGATCACCTGTGAAAGCTGTACACCCGCCTGTTGCATAAGAGGCGAGTGCGAGGCAATGCTCACAGCCAGGCGGGCCACGCGAGCCGCGCCTTCGTTCTTCGCAAGCTCCATCGCCTTAAGCAGAGCCTGTATCTCGCCCGAAATAACCGTCTGCACGGGAGAGTTTGAGTTGGCGATGACCACTATCCCCTCGGAGCTTGCTTGCTCCACCACTCCCCTGAGACGGTCAGTGGGCAGGCCAATGACAGCAGCCATGCCACCAGGGTGCAGAACGCCTTCCTCTTTCATGAGGCGGCCCCGCTCCCACACCAACCGCAGCGCATCAGCGAATTCTAACGACCCAGCAGCCACCAGGGCCGTATACTCGCCCAGGGAATGCCCTGCCACATACACCGGCTCTATAGTTGTGCCCATTTCTTTCAGCTTCTCACGCAGGGCTTCCAGGTAGGCGACGCTCACAGTGAGGATGGCGGGCTGCGCATACTGGGTGTCGTTGAGCATGTCGGCTGGCCCGTTGAAGCACAGGGTGGTGACAGGAAAATTGAGCACGCGGTCCGCCTCCTCAAACACAGCTCGCGCCGCAGCCGAACGCTCCCACACCTCTCGCCCCATACCCACATATTGCGAACCCTGCCCGGGAAAAACGTAGCTGATCTTTTCCATTGCCGTTCCTTAATTTAAGTCATCAGTTATCAGTGGTCAGCCATCAGTGTTTAGGACTGACCACTGATAACTCAGAACATAACCATGCCACCGTCGGCGTTCACGACCTGGCCTGTGACGTAGGCAGCGAGGTCGGAGGCGAGGAAGAGCACCACGTTGGCTACATCATCGGGTTGGCCGTAGCGCTCTGCCGGTATTAATTTTAGCATCTCGGCCTTGAGGGTAGCGGGCAGACCAGCCGTGATATCGGTCTCGATGAAGCCGGGAGCGACGGCGTTGGCCGTGATGTTGCGGCTGCCGACTTCCTTGGCGAGCGACTTGGTAAAACCGATCAGGCCAGCCTTTGCCGCCGCATAGTTGGCTTGCCCAGCGTTACCCGTCAGGCCCACCACGCTGGAGAGATTGATGATCCGGCCCCAGCGATTACGCAGCATGGTACGCAGCACCGCACGGCTGGTGAAATACGCCGAGCGCAGGTTGGTATCGAGCACAGAGTCCCACTCGTCCTGCGACATACGCATCATCAGGTTATCGCGGGTGATGCCTGCGTTGTTCACCAGAATATCTATGCGGCCCCAATCTTTTATCAGCCCGTTCACCATCGCATCTACTTCGTCCGGCAGGCTCACGTCGGCCTTGATGATACGGGCCTCGCCACCTGCCCCCGTAATAACACCGGCTACTTCCTGGGCGGCTGTCTCGCTGGCGTGGTAATTGACCACTACTCGTGCGCCTGCCTCCGCTAATTTGAGCGCACACGCACGGCCTATACCGCGTCCCGCCCCGGTCACCAGGGCTACCTTGCCCGAAAGGTCTATCGTTACAGCCACGTCTCCCCCCTGAGCCGTCTCGTTGTAGGTCGTCAGCCTGGCGGTAATCTTCAATGCCAGGCGATTTGTAAGTCAATGAGGAATCGCACTCCACATCAGCGTGGGCGCAGCAAAGGGACTATAACACGCTCTCGAGCACGTGTCAATAAAGATAACGTCTGTAGCCAAATGGTGTTATGGGACGGGGGCTGGGATTAGGCGCTAGGCGCTAGGCGTCAGGAGTTAATAGGAGACGGAAACGCCAGGACGACAAGGTTTATGAAGGGGTTCTTGTCTAAGTAAGACGCTCTGTATTCGGCTTTGACAACACTCTCGACAAGCCACATCGAGAGTTACGTTTCACGCTTCACACCTAGCCCTACTTTCCCAAGATGCTATCCCTGACGCCCCATAGCTCGATCTTGCCTGGATTGACAGGATAGCTCACCGCCAGCACGTCAGCGTAGGGTGACCACTCGATCTGCACAGCGCCTCGACCAAGCTGGCGGACTTTCGCCCCGGTTGCGGGATCCCACAGATGCACGCTGGGTGGACCTGTCCAGCTATCGGCATTCAAGGTAGATAGCAAGCTGCCATCGAACGACCATGCGATTGGGCCGTTCTGCCCGCCTGGCCTGTAAGACGTGTAGTTGCTGGGCGAGCGACTCTGCCCCAGGTCGATAACGCTCTTCACTGTGCCACTTGTCACGTCCCACAGCCGCACAGAGCGACCATCGTAGCCGGCAAGCAGATCGCCGGCGGGCGACCATGCCAGTATCTGCACCGGATCGAAGCAGTTGGGATCCAGGGTAGGGGTGGGAGGCGGCATGGGGGGTCCTTGTGGCACCCAGGGGAGAATATTAGGTAAGCCTGGCAATGGAGGTCGCGGCGGAAGTGGCGGCGCTATCGGACCCGATCCAGGAATGATGCCTGCGGTGCTGATGGGCAGTGGAAACAAACTTGGACCACCAGAGCTTACGCCCGTGCTTACCGGCACCGGTGGACGTGCGGGGTTGATCGCTACGGCTGTGGGCGACGAAGCAGCAATTGGCGTAGAGGAACCTCCGAATGCCCTGCTGTACTGCGTCTTGCCGACATCCAGCAGCCGTATAGACGAACCGTTCGCCACAGCCAGCGTGCGCCCGCCCGGCGACCATTCGATATAGCTAGGAACCGGTGCTCCCGGCGCGGAGCCGGTAATTTGCAAGGGTGCCGGCCCAGCCACGCTCAGACCGCTCTCCACGTCCCACAGCCGCACATTCATAGATGGCATACCTGTGCTCTTGCTGACATCGTAAGAGGCAATCGCCAGCGTCTTTCCGGTGGGCGAAAGTCTCACCTGCACTATATTCATGACCCTGGGATCGTCGGCCACGACAAAATTATGCGCGAGATTGCCGCTGGAGACTTCCCACACCTGGAGGGTCACGTATGAAACGAAGTCAACGCTGGCGTTGGTATCGCTCGGAAGACGGTCGTCAGCGCCGATAGATGCAATTGAGACCAGGTAGCGGCCACCAGATGCCCAACCCACCAGGAAATTGCTCATAGACACGCGGCTAAATGGACGATCTCGTGATGACTTAGAAGGCATCTCAGAGGGCGTGGGCACAGTCAACGTGCGGATTAGCTTACCCGTCGCCGGATCCATCAGCCTGATTGTATTGGTATACGCGCTGGAAGCTACGGCGCTGCCATCAGGCGACCAGAGCATGACACTAGCAAAGAAGCCATCAACGCCGCGTACCATGCGCGAGGTCAGCATGTCCCAGAACTCCGCACGGCCCATAAGTGCGCCTGGAGCACCTAAAGCTCCAAATCCGCCGGGAACGGCAGGAGCAACCAACCCAACTATCGTGTGATGGTCAGGCGACCAGCCGAGGGCAGACCAGTTGGCGAGTTTCAGGCTGGTGAGCACGTCGTATTTGGCGGCGTGCGCCACGGCAGCAGGGGAAGGGGTGACACGCCGGACGACAGCGCGCTGCTGTATGAAGAAGAATGCGCCAAGCAGCCCCACGACCATCAGGGCAGCCAACCATACCAGCCTCTTACTAATACGCAGCAAAGAGATGGGTCTTAAGGCAGGTCTATCCGCCGGTGGCTCCCAAACAGGCATTCAGTCCCTCCATATAGAAACTGTAGCGCGCCTGAACAGGTACAGAGCCAGTGTGAGCAGGCCCCACGGCGCACCTACTACAACGAAGTTGTGAGAGAGGGGTTGCGCCTATTCAGTTGTCGGTGGCCGCCTCGTCCTACACCTGAGGCAACGGCTCGAACATAATCTCGTCCACATAGCACCAGCCCCAGTCCGCGCCGGGTTGGAAAGAACGGATAATAGGGTGCTGAGTAGCGTGGAAGTGCTTGGTGGCGTGCTTGTTCTTCGAGCTATCGCAGCACCCCACATGCCCACAGATCATGCACTCGCGCAGTTGCACCCACGTGTCACCCGTCCTCAGACAGTCTTCGCAGCCGTTGGCGCTAGGCTGCACATGCCGCATTTGGCTCAGGTGCTCTCAAGTTGTTTGGCTCTCGTTTTGCATGGTATTCTCTCTTCTTTTGATAATCTAGCGTAACTCTACTGAGCCTGCGCTCCACGTAACGCTCATACATCAAATTATAGCACCTAACCGAAGGAGAATGCAGCATCAATCCACGTGGTAAGTGTTCAGACTTGAGGTAGGGCAAATCAGCAGATTGCCTGTCCAAGACCCACCGCCCCCGCTTCGCTCATGCCCCTCCCATTCGTGGGAGGGGAGGATACAAAGAAGAGAAGTAGGTGGGGACACCCCACACCCGTCATGAGCTTCGCCCCTGCACCCCTTCTACACCCCAACTCTGAACACTTACTTCGCATGGCATCTTATGCTTGGCGTACTTCCTGCAATAACCAGCAGGGTACCACTCTTAGGGGAATACTTCGGCATGCTTTTACAGATACTGGTAACTGCTCTTGGCCTTT
>JBBSIK010000276.1:0-4835 GCA_038232115.1 Chloroflexia bacterium | reverse complement strand
CGCTCATCGCCCAGGGTATACAAGGACATGCTCTTTGTAGGCTCGGACGACCAGTATATATATGCGCTGCAAGCCGAGTCAGGGCAGATCATGTGGAAGTACCGCACCTGGAACCACGTGCGCTCCTCAGCCGGAGTGGGCAACGGTCTCGTGTTCATGGGCTCCAGCGACGGCAACCTGTATGCACTCGACCAGATCAACGGCACGCTTAAGTGGAAACTGCACACGCTGGGGGCTATCATCAGCACGCCACTTGTTGTGGGCAGCACGGTGATCGTCGGTTCGCTCGACAATTTCGTGTACGCGGTCGACTCCGATACCGGCTTCACGTCGTGGCGCTTCGAGTGCCAGCGCCCGGTCTCGTCGTCGCCAGCGGTGATGGGAGAGCGCGTGTTGGTCGGCTCGACCGACGGCTATATGTACTGCCTCGACGCGCATTCGGGCCGTCTCATCTGGAGCTATGACGCAGGCAGCCAGATCACGTCATCGCCCAAAGTATCGCCCATCAGCGACAACGTCTACTTCGGCACCGGCAGTAACTATGTATACGCCCTCGATATTATCAGCGGCGAGCTAAAATGGCGCTACCGCACCCGCGGCCCCGTAGTTTCCTCTCCCTCCATTGAGGATGGTATCGTCTACGTTGGCTCTCTGGACCGTAAATTGTACGCACTGGCTATGTAATGAGTGGAAGGCTAGAAAGCCGAAAGTGCTCTCAAACCACTTTCAATTCTTGAACCTTGCACTCTGCCGAGAGGGGAATATGGCAAAAGTAGTAATCATACATGTTATAGGTGAAGACCCCATACTGGCGGATATGGAGGACTTGCCCAAGCCTACCGATCAGTTTCTGGAGTTTACCAATCCGCGCAAACGCGACGGCAAGCCTATCCCCTATGTGACAAATGGGGCCAAGTCGTTTATGTACCCCTGGCACCGTCTATCGTTCGTAGAGGTGATGACCACCGAAACTGAGCGCGAGGAAGTGATCGAGTTCTTCCGCGAGGATAGATAGGGCAGCGCGTTGGCGGAAGTCGGGCAATTCAGGTAATAAGAGAAGCATCTCGAAGCGTCGGGGTGCTTCTTTATTGCCTTACTTTATTGTCATGCCAGGGCCGTGTCAAAGTGGGCAAAAATAGAATAGCAGCCATCAAATTGCCTTTGTCATTCTGAACGGAGTGAGGAATCGGGTGGCCGTCGTACTCAGTGGCAACCGCACCACTCACGTTCTCCAATTGAGCACTATCGCTTTGCCAACCGATTCCGAACGGAGCGAGGAATGACAATACTCTATTCGGGCGCGCAAGCCCCCTTCTCTATGACTTGGACACAGCCCTGCTGCCATATGTGAACTGCTGGCGCGAATGTTCACATGTAAGTTATGATGCTTGAGATTGGCAAGCCGCGAAGATTCTGCGACAGCGGCTCATTTTCTCAACATCGAGTGCCATGCACTCGGAACCGGAAGCGTGGACGTTGGCAACACAACCCCCGATGCGTATCCTCCTCTTGATGCTCCTTCCCATTGGCGACACACTGTTCACCACGCCATCCGTCCACGCACTGCGCGAGCATTACCCCGATGCCGAGATCACTGCGCTCGTCTACCCCACGAACAAGGGCATACTCATCAACAATCCCGATATAGACCACTTCCTGGTCTGGCCGACGCGCCAGCAGTTTCCTGGCGTCAGGGGCGTGCTTAGGCTCTTCTGGGAGCTACGCCGTTCTCGATTCGACCTGGCGGTAGAGTACTGCAACTATATCTGGTGGGTGACATGGTTGAGTGGAATACAGAAGCGCACCGAGATGGAACTGCCGCGTCTCTGGTGGGTGTGGCCGTGGGCAGGCCGCGAATGGCGCAAGCACCACGCAGTAGAGCACTACATGGACCCGGTCAGGAGGCTCGGCATAGAAGTGGGAGATGCCCGCCTGCGTATCTTTCCCACAGAAGAGGAAGAGGCACGCGCCCAGTCATGGCTCGACCGCCACAAGATCGCTCCTGACGAACTGCTGCTGGGCATCCACCCCGGCGGCGAAGGACTATGGGGTCGCAAGAAATGGAGCGTCGAGAGGTTCGCCCACGTGGCTGACGGGCTGGCAGGCGTATCGGCGTCCCGTGTGCTCATCATGGGCGGTAAGGGCGATGCCGAAGCCGCAGCCGAACTTGCGGCCAACACGCGAGCGCCTATCATTAACGCGACCGGGCAGACCACCCTGGGAGAGACCGCAGCCCTCGCCGCACGATGCGCCATCTTTATCGGCAACGACTCCAGTCCCCTGCACATAGCAGCTGCCGCAGGCACGCCAGTCGTGGGCATATATGGTCCCACCGATCCTTGCAGCTATCACCCCTGGCGGCCCGACGGCAAAGAAGGCGTAGAGTATGCAGTGGTGCGCGCCAATCTGCTCTGCGCCTCCAGGTTCCCGCTGGTCGGTGGCACGACCGTGCTGGGCTGGGTAACGTGCCTGCTCTGCCCTGCCCTCGAAAGCATCAAGCCGAGGCAGGTGCTCGATGCCGCAGTTGGCCTGCTGGAACGTAGCGGCCTGAGCAGGCGCGAGATTACGGAGAGCAGGCGACAGCGCGGGGAAGGGGATAGCCAGAGATAGCACCTTCTGTTATCGCATTTCTCATGCGCCGGGATCCAGAGTGCTCAAGCCGAGAGTGAATATACAAAGCAAAAAGGCACTATGGGTGCCTTTTTGCTCGAACTCTATAACTGCAACTTTCAACTAGCTCTGGCGCTTCACTTCCTCGGTGGTCGTGGTGGTCGTAGCAGTGGCGGGCGGGACGACGGGCGTCACAGGGGGAGCAGCATTCACAGTGGTCGTGGTGGTCGTGGTTTCCTCGTGGCCCTCGGATGCCTCGCGGAACTCGCGCACGCCCTTGCCGAGAGAGCTAAACACCTGTGGCAGCCTGCCGGCTCCGAACACAACAAGCACAATTACCAGTATCAAGATCAACTCTGGTGGTCCCAGACCCATAACTTTCTCCTTTCACGCGGTGCCAGGTCGGCTCCGCAAATTACTAACTGCTATACTTGGTACACATTATGGTTTGGTGCATTATACCACCCATCCGCCAGTCATAGCTATCTTTTCGTACCAAAATGCAATAAACTCCTAACACAAGCATATACCGGACCAAGCTTTGCAGCGCAAGAAAGCAGACCACCTTGCGTGGGCACTGGACCTGCCATGCGACCTGATAAGTGTTCAGAATAGGGGTAGCTGGAAACAGAAAACTCACCGCAGAGGCGCAGAGGAACGCGAAGATTATTCTGTTTTCTCTGTACACCCCTTCATAATCTCCGCGTTCTCTGCGCCTCTGCGGTGAATCCGGCTTTTGGTCTACTCCTAATCTGAACACTTACGCGGCATGAACATCTTGGCGTTAGTTCCATTTATGCCTATACTGGGACGAATCCAACTACCCAGGAAAGAGACCATGTCCCAGCCCTCTCCTTCATACCCGCAGCCCGTATACGTGCCTCTGCAATACAGCCGACCATCGCCCGACGAACAGTTAGCCTCTAGCGAAGCTTTCCTCAAGACGATGCAGAGGCGTCGCACCGTGCGGCATTTTGCCTCCTCACCAGTACCGCCTATCGGTCTGATTGAGAACGCCATCGCCACCGCCAATACAGCCCCGTCGGGAGCGCACCAGCAGCCGTGGCACTTCGTGGTGGTGCGCGACTCGAATGTAAAGCACCGGATCAGGATCGCTGCTGAAGAGGAGGAGAAAGAGAACTATGAGCGCCGCTTCCCTGACGAATGGAAAATGGCTCTCGCTCGCCTGGGCACCGACTGGCACAAAGATTTCCTCGATGAAGCTCCGTACCTGATAGTGGTGTTTCAGGAAGATTACGGCCTGGAAGCAACCGGGCCTGGAGAGCCGGAGAAACGCATCAAGCATTACTATGTCAAAGAATCTGTGGGTATAGCGGTTGGCCTGCTCATCGCAAGTCTGCACCAGGCAGGGCTAGCCTGCGTCACTCACACGCCGAACCCCATGGGCTTCCTTAGCCAGATAGTTGATCGCCCACGTAACGAAAAGCCGTTTCTGCTGCTCCCGGTTGGCTATCCCGCTCATGATTGTCACGTGCCGGACCTTGAGCGCAAATCGCTCGACCAGATCATGGATGTTGTCTGAGATGTGAAACATGTTTAGCAACTGGGTAGAGGTGCTCGTGGACCGGTAGCATCCTGCAAGACTTGTCATTCCGAGGTACGAGGAATCGGGTGGTTGTAGTACAGTATTGGTTATATTCAGCCAACGTCCCGTACAGTGAGCAGGCTTGCTTACACACCCGATTCCTCGTACCTCGGAATGACAAGGCCCGCTTGTTTGTTGGATAATGTCCACTCCAGTTGCCAGCCGCAATGTGTAATGCGTGTTACGCGTTGCGTTTCACCTTCTATTGTAAAGACTCCTTAGATGTTGTAAGATGGGCTGCAATTGTGCTTTTCTAGGAAGCGGCCATAATTTTACTGCGTAGTCCGCCGGGTCGTGAAACGCTTGCCACCGGTAAACTCGTATATCATGCGGAAGCAGACGTAATTTTGGGCGGAGGTGTATGCATGGTAGGTTCGGGAAGGATCATAGGGCTGGTACTTATCGGCGTCGCCGTGGTGATGGTGCTGGCAGCAGGCATATGGATTTTCGGCGCGTCGAACCAAACAGGTGGAACACAGTTGCAGGGCGGTGGGGCCGCCCTCACCATGGGTTGTGCGCTGCTTGTCGCTGCCGGTGTTGCGGGTTTCGGCATCTGGTTCCTCATGCAGGGTCGCACCGAAGTCAGGCAGTTCGCCGACGTTGAGAAAGAGAAGCGCGT
>JBBSIK010000275.1:0-4867 GCA_038232115.1 Chloroflexia bacterium | reverse complement strand
TCAGACTTCCTATGCCGGTTCTTCGTCGGAGCGTGCGTGGAACGTGGGCCTGGGTACACGCAACGTGGACGGCACGCTGGTGCCTCCCGGCGGGGTCTTCTCCACAGTTGACACGATAGGCGATCTCACGCTGGCGGCGGGCTTCAAGATGGGCTATGCCATCATGCAGACAGCCACTGGTCTCACTACAGTGCCTGCCGAGGCGGGTGGTATCTGCCAGGTTTCCACTACGCTGTTCCACTCAGTATTCAGGGCCGGCCTCCCTATCGTGGAGCGCAACTGGCATTCATACTGGATCGGCCTCTACGGCAGGCCACCCAGCGGCTTGCAGGGCCTGGACGCCACTATCGCGCCGCCCGAGAAGGACTTCCGCTTCAAGAACACCACTGGCAACTGGCTCCTCATCAACGCCACCGCCGACGGCAAGAATGTCACCTTCCAGCTTTACGGCGTGAACCCACATTGGAACGTGAGCATTGCCACCCCGGTGATCACCAATCGCGTTAAGACCGACCAGGAGATGATCATCGAGAAATCGGGCGCGCTGCCCGCAGGCAAGGAAGTAGTCGTAGAGCACGCGCAGGACGGCTTCGACTCGGCTATCACTCGCGTAGTCACCGATTCCGGCGGCAACGTCGTAGACAAGTGGACCGCACGCAGCCATTACCAGACAGCCCACAACAGAACGTTGATAGGCACGGGATCGAAGTGAGGCGTGGAGTGTGAAACGTGAAGAAACGAAGAAGTGGGTACGATGATGACAGGTTGCTTGACCGGATTACGGTTGATCCGGATATCTGCCACGGAAAGCCTTGCATCCGAGGTTTGCGTTATCCAGTTGAGATGCTCCTTGAACTGCTTAGTTCCGACATGTCGATAGACGATATTTTGGCTGATTATGAGGATCTGGAGCGCAAAGATCCGTTAGCTGCCCTAGAATTTGCAGCACGACTTAGCCAGATCAAGCGCGTTGAGCTCGTTCGTGGCTGAGATTCTTGATTGATGCTCAACTGCCTCGCCGGTTAGCCTATCGTTTGGGAAACGCAGATCACGATGCTATGTAGTACAAAATGTAAGTGTTCAGAATTGAGGTGTAGCAATTGAGTATGCTACCTGTCCAAGACCCACCGCCCCCGCTTCGCTCATGCCCCTCCCACGCGTGGGAGGGGAGAAAGAAAGAAGAGAAGTAGGTGGGGACACCCCACACCCTGTCATGGGCTTGCGCCCCTGCACCCCCTTTACACCCCTACTCTGAACACCTACTACAAAATAGCGTCTTGACTTGCACCCCTGCTTGTGGGTTATAATGGTTATGTTGACAACGACGTCACGCACCGGCACACAGAGCTTTCTTCGGTAATTCTGGTAGTGCTAGGTTTGGAGTCGTTGCTTGCTTTCTCGCTGACTTCGCCCTGGCCTGCCTGCGAAACTATCTCGTATGGAGGCCACAATATGGCGATAGATTATAAGACGAGCACGCAGACGCAGACTGATGAAGCTGCGCTCGATGTGCGCCAATTCGAGGACTTGCTGGCAGAGCGCCGAGCTTATTATTTCTCTCTCGTGGACCAGGTGTTCGACCGAAACGAGGACTCGCAGGATCGCTACACGCCGCGCGAAGAACTAGCAGGTCTGTCGGTGCACGAGATACTCGCTATGTACGCGGCCATGCGTACCTCCCGCGACATAGACATGATGATGCAGCTCCTTCAGCGCACCGGCAACCTGTGGTTCTCCATCGCGGGCGCAGGCAAGGAAGCTATCAATATAGCTATCGCCGCCCACATGCGCCCTGACGACTTCAAGTTCCCCTACTACCGCGACCAGACCCTCGCTCTGTGGTCGGGCATTTCTCTGCTCGACATACTACGTCAAAGCGTAGCATCGCGCTTCGACCCTGCTTCGGGTGGCCGCCAGATGTCCTCCCATTTCGGCTCCGTCGAGTTCAGCTTCCCCACCGGCTCCACGATGACAGGCTCGCAGGTGCTCCCTGCCGTGGGTTGCGCCACGGGCTTCAAGCTGGAGAAGAAGCTGGGGAAGGCATTCAGCCGCCCCTCGAAGATGGGGCACAACGACGCGATAGTCTATACTTCCGTGGGCGACGGCACCACCGCTGAGGGCGAGGTTGAGGAAGCGATCAAGGACGCCGTTCGCAATATGTCGCCTGTCCTGATCGTTGTCGAGGACGACGAGTGGGCCATCTCGACGCCCGTGTCGGTGAACATCCCCGGCGGCAGCGCCTCCAGAATGTACAGTCGCTACTCTAACCTGGGCGACGGCAAGCACCTCGAAGTGATCGAAGTGGACGGTACCGATATCATCGAGTCGTACAAGGTGACCCGCGATGCAATTGCTTATATCCGCGAGGGCAAAGGCCCCGTGCTGCTCCATGCCCACGTGACCCGCCCCTTCAGCCATTCGTCCGCCGACACCCAGGCATATTATCGCACTACCGACGACCTGGAGAAGGAGGCCAGCCGCGATCCACTGACCCGCGTGGCGACCCTCCTCGCCGGATACAACGTCACCGAGGAGCAGGTCAAGCAGCTTGATACGCTCGTGACGACGGAAGTTCGCAAGGCCGCTGACCAGGCGGTGAACGAGCCTAAGCTGGACCCTGAGACCATAACCTGGCATATCACTTCCACCCCGTACAACCTGCGCGTAACGGGCTTCACCGAAGGCGAGGCTAACAAGCTCGTCGAGGACAAAAGCACCGAGCCAATCCCTATGCGCGACCTGATTACGCGGGCGCTCATTGAAGAGATGAAGAAGGACGAGCGTATCATCATCTTCGGCCAGGATGTGGCCGATTTCCCAGTGCCGGACCCATCAGGCAAGCTCAAGGGTAAGGGCGGCGTGTTCCACGTGACACGAGGCGTGGGCGCGGCTTACCCGTCCCGCGTGTGGAACTCCCCGCTGGCCGAGGCCACGATCCTGGGCACAGCGATGGGTTACTCTGTTGCAGGCTATCTACCCGTGGTCGAGGTACAATTCCGAGACTACATACACCCAGGATGGCAGCAGTTAGTTGACGAGATCGCCACCCAGCGATGGCGCTCGAACGGCACCTTCTCCTGCCCCATGGTAATTCGCGTGGCATATGGTGACTACCTAGGCGGCGCGGGTGCTATCTGGCACAGCGAAGCGGCTGTCGGCCCTATTGCGCACTATCCCGGCCTGCGCGTGGTAGTGCCGTCACTCGGCTCCGACGCTGTTGGCCTGCTGCGCGAAGCTATCCTATCGGGCGACCCTGTGGTCTTCCTAGAGCCTAAATCGCTCTACGAGGCCAAGCCATCGCGCTCTTACTATCCCGGCCCCGACTATCGCGTGCCGCTCGGCCTAGCCCGCATAGCTCGCGAAGGCAAGGACCTGACTATTGTCACCTATGGCAATCTTCAGCCGCGCTCTATAGTCGCCGCCGAGACACTTGCCAGTCAGCACGGCATCAACGCCGAAGTAATAGATCTTCGCACAGTGGATGGGGGTTTCGACCGTCAGACAATCCTCGACTCGGTACGTAAGACGGGCCATCTGATGGTAGCGGACGAGGACCGAGCAATTGGCGGATTTGGCTCTTCCGTTGCTTCGGAGTTCGCCTCCAACCACTGGCACGAGCTACATGGCCCCATCGGGCGCGTTCACCCCAAATTCACCCGCGTGTCTTACGGCCCTGCCGGTGAAAAGGCGATGATGCCCAACCCCGATCACATCGTCGCGGAGGCGCTGCGTATTCTCGCCTAACGGTGTGATGAGGACTGAGAACTGAGGGCTAAGGGTGATGGCCGGTCCCCTTCACTTTAACCTCAGTCCTCATCGCTCTTCTTTCTGGCGACCATACGGGTGAAGCCAAGATTGCGCCCGGCGTCCGCACGCAGCATCTCGGCTTCTTGAGCATCGCTGCGATAGCCCTGTTCGGCACATATCTCCAGCCATTTGAGCCAGTGCTGCCAGCCGTCCGGCACCGAGTCAGCAAGCGCGACCTCGACTTTGCCCGTCTTGTGCCAGTGGTTTCGCCACCAATCAGGGCTGTGAAAGCTCCAAAACTCCCATTCCCAGTAAGGTGCAAGGTGCTCAGGCAGGCCGTTAGTAAATTCGTTTAGCACGCCGGGAACGACTATTCCGAGTTGTCCACCAGACTTCACAAACCGGGAGTAGTAACCCAGGTATAGATCATCGGTGCCGAAGTAGTGATACGCATCCATACTGACAGCGGCATCGAAGAACCCATCCGGGAAGGGCAGAGTGTGCGCCTCGGAATAGATGGGAAAGACGCTGCCCGCGACACCGGCCTCCTGTATACGCTGCCAGTTCTCGCCGGGCTTGATCCACAAGTCGGTGGCCCATACCTGCAAACCAAACTCCTTCGCCAGGAAGATAGAACTGGCGGCCCGGCCACAGCCCATGTCAAGCACGCGCATATCAGGCTTGAACTCCATTATCTGACTCAACGACTCGGTCAGCCATAGCACATTCGGACCCATGAGGTTCTCCAGGACCCACTCAGGGTCGTAGAAAGCCGAACGCGGAAACTGGTCGAGGCTGAGCAGTTGGGCCAATTCTTCCTTTGAGTGTTTCAATTCTTGGTCTCCAATGGTTGCCAATTCTCAATATGTTCCACCAGGTCAAACAAATCATCTACATACCGGATTGCCCCCTGCTGGACAGTACCGCCTGCCGCTTCTATACTGCCATGCAAGGCCGCCATCTCACGTGCTAGACTGCGGAGAAAGGCTAGTTGCGCGGCAGCCTCAAAGGGCGGCGGGGCGGGATCCCAGATATTGTCTTGATAAGACATCCTCGCGCCCGTGCCCAGCAGCCACTTCACTTTAGTCAAAGCGTCACCCGCAATGTTGAGCATGTTCAG
>JBBSIK010000274.1:0-4876 GCA_038232115.1 Chloroflexia bacterium | reverse complement strand
GTTACGAACGCTTGCCCGTCCCGTCCCATCCTGGCAGTCGCCGTGAGGTTTGCTTTCATGGTTTCGATGGCCTGGGTAAGTTCTCCTGGGCTTTCGGGTGAAACGCTGATGCCGCCACCTGCCTGTTGCAGCACATTTACGGCTTCTCCGCTTACGCTCAGTATTACCGGGCAGGCGCATGCCCACGCTTCAAACATCTTCGAGGGCAGCGCGCCTCTGAATACAGGTTCGTCGCGCAGTGGGACTATCGCGCAGTTCGCGGCTGAGAGATAGGCGGGCATGGAGGTCGAAGGTACCTCTGGAAGGAAGCTCGCGTTGCGGATTCCCATTGCCTCTTTTTGAGCGACCAGGCTGGCTTTCCTCGGCCCCTCGCCTATAAAGAGGAATTGTATATCCAAGTGAGCCTGTAGAAGATGCGCCGTTTCCAGCAGTGTTTCGAGGCCCTGGGCGATGCCGTGAATGCCCGCATAGAGCACGATGAACTTGCCCTCAAGCCCCAACTCGGTCTGCACGCGGGTAGCGCCGTACTCGTCACGCTTGAACAGTTGGGTGTTTGCCCCATTCGGTATAAAGGCTAATTTGCCGAGAGGGATGCCCCGCTCCCGCAGCCGCGCCTCTATGCCCCGCGTGACCGTCACTATGCGCCTTGCCCTTGAGTAGAGCAGCCTCTCCAGCTTATCCGCAGCCCAGATTGCGCGGCTATTGTTCAGCTCGCCCAGCGCTACGGCAGACTCGGGCCATAGGTCGCGCACCTCAAAGACGAACGGTATGCCTTTCGCCACAGCAGCCGCAAGCCCCGCCGCGCCCACGAACAGCGGTGGAGAGGTGGCGTAAACGAGATCATACTTGCCTCGGATGAGGCTACCCGCCAGGCTTGCCATGCCCATGTAGCTCATGTAAAAGAGCATGCGCGACCTGAAGCTCTTCTTGGGCGAGGCCCAGACCCACAGGCGCAATACGTCAACGCCATTTTCTTTCCTGCGCTCGGATAGGTGGCCCCTGTAATGAGGTGGTATGATGCCGGAGGGGTGGTTCGGCACCTCCGTTATCACGGTCACCCTGTGACCCTGCTCGGCAAGATAGAGGCTCATCTCATGCGCGCGCGTCTGGGTAGCGCCGACTTCGGGCGGGAAGTATTGCGAGAAGTACAGGATACGCATATGTCAGCCACTCACACCGGCGACTTGCTCGACTTCATCTCTCTCCTTTATGAACTTGGCGGTCTTGCTTATATAGAGCCGCCACCACACTACGAGGTTTAGCATCTTCCACAGGTCGAGCGAGCGGTCGCGCGCTCCGGACTGGTGCTCCCGCAGCGCCTCCTCCACATAGTCCGGGTCAAGCAGCCCAAGTTCCCGTACATCTCGTGATGTAAGCTCTTCTCGAATCCAGGCGGCCAGTGTGCCTCGGAACCATATGTCAATCGGCGTAGGCATACCCATCTTGTCGACGCGACGGTAGACAGGCGGCGGCAGCAGGTCTTTCACAGCCAATTTCAGGATATGCTTCATGTCCAGGTCCTTCATTTTCAAAAGGGCAGGCACCTTCGCGGAAAGCCCGATGAGGCGATAATCGAGCAGAGGCGCTCGTGATTCCAGAGAGAAGGCCATGCTCATACGGTCCTCCACCTGTAGCAGCGCCGGTAAATACCACTTGAGATCATAGTACATGGCTGCGTTCAAAGCACTTCGGCGCCTGTTGCCGGGTGGGTTGTCAGCGACACGGCCCGCTTCGTGTCCGTGCCCACGAAAATGACTGCCTGCCCAGGGACCCAGTGTGGCGGAAGGCCTCAGGCGTGCCCTCCTTCCTCTGGTCAGCGCCTTGACGAGACTTGCCCTTGTGTTGCGCCGGCCCAGCAGTATGAGCGTACTCCTGGCGAGACCGATCAGCAGTGATGGCTTCTTGCGGGCGGCATGGAGCAGCATCCTGACGTAAGCGGGCACATAGCCGAAATATCCGCCCCATGCCTCGTCACCACCCTGGCCGCCGTTGATCACGATCACACCTGCGCGCTTTGTGATCTCGCATACAGCCCACTGGAGCAAAATGCCGGGACCTGCGGCAGGCTCATCCATGTGCCAGACGATCCGCTCGATGAGAGCAGGCAAATCACTCGCTGTGGGAACCGTTTCGTGGTGCTCGGTGCCGTACTGCTGGACGACCTCGGCTACGTACTTGCGTTCGTCGTAAGCCGGCCCTTCCGCAAAAGCTCCAGAGAACGTGCGCACCCGTTCGCCGCTTTGTTCCAGTTGGCGGCTCAGGAGCGCCACCACTGAGCTACTGTCCAGCCCGCCGCTAAGGTGCGCGCCTAATGGTACGTCCGACCTGAGCCGCAGTCGCACCGAGTCTTGCAGCAGGCTCCGAGTTGTCGTGATATACTGCCTCTCAAGGCTTTGGCCTAATGGGTCCTCGTTCGCGGGCACATCCCACCACTCGCGGACTGAGACACCTTGCGCGTTTGCTACCATCAAATGGCCGGGCAAAAGACGCTCTATACCCTCGAACCATGTGTGCGCGCCCGTGGTGAACATGGCGCTCATGTACTCCATGATGGCGAGGTAATGCGGGCGAGCATCCACGTCGGGGTGGGCGAGCAGAGCTTTTATCTCGGAGGCGAAGAGGAGCGTTGAGCCGTCCCAGCGATAGTAGAGCGGTTTTACGCCGAGTCTGTCTCGGGCTATGAATAGCTCGTGTTTGCGGCTGTCCCAGATAGCAAAGGCAAACATGCCATTGAGGCGATGCAAACACTCTGCGCCCCATTCCGCATACGCATGCAGCAGCACTTCTGTGTCTGAGTGTGATACAAACACGTGCCCGGCGGCTTCGAGCACAGGGCGCAACTCAATATAGTTGTAGATTTCTCCGTTGAAGATAATATGCAGCGAACCGTCCTGATTGGGCATGGGCTGAAGAGCGGCGTCCGACAGGTCAATAATGCGCAAGTGCCTGTGGGCCAGTCCTACCCCGCCTTCGATGAAGAATGCCTCACCGTCAGGGCCACGGTGCGCGATTACACCGGACATGGCCGTCAGCACACCCACCTCCGGCTTTTTGCCGGACCTGTCGTATATACCCGCTATTCCACACATGTAGCAAGTATAAGCCAGAGCCTTGCTGTGTGGCAATAAGTGTCATGCACCGTGAGTGTGCAGACATAGGGTAGGTGAAAGCAGGCAATTCACGGCAGAGGCGCAGAGCACGCAGAGACGGCGCGGAGGGTACGCGGAGGTTACGTAAGGATGCACATAGAAAAACAGCATAAACTTTGCGGTGCCTCTGCGGGCTCTGCGCGTCTGCCGTGAATTCAGTCTTTGCTCTACCCCTATTCTCAACACTACGCGTCGTCGTGGGCTTGCCCGTTACAGTGCTCTAATGCTAAAATGGGCGCAGCCTTGGGTATTTGCTCGGGCAACCTCAGCATAGCATGAATGTTAGGAGCCGTTTTGTCTGTCCGTTCATTACGTGTAACTGCGTCCGCAGTAGTTTTGCTCGTGCTACTTTCCGGCTGTTGGCCCTTCCAGCAAGATGGCTCACAGCCGTCAGGTTCCGGCATCGCAATGCCTCAGGCCAGCGGCACACCGTCCGCAGGAGGGACAGTAGTCACAGGCGAGGTTGTATCTGGCTTGACGCCTCTCCCCGATGGCCTAGATGCGCTTAATATCGCGGGCCAACCTAACGATCCACCATCCCTTGATCCCGCGCTCGCCACCGACTCGTATTCGTCATTCGTGATCAGGCAGCTTTTCAGTGGCCTGGTTACATTCGATGATGAGCTTAAGGTTGTGCCGGATGTTGCGGCCACTCTCCCTTCGGTATCGGCTGATGGTCTTACTTATACCTTTGTGCTGCGCAAAGGCGTAAAGTTCAGTGACGGGCAGGAAGTTACCGCGCGCGACTTCAAGTATTCATTCGAGCGAGCTACTGACTCCAAGCTGGCAGGCTCCCAACCGGCCTCGCAACTGCCTGCGGGCTTATTCCTCAGTGATATTGTGGGTGTGAACGATAAGTTATCAGGCAAGGCGGCTGAGATAGAAGGCATAAAGGCTGTAGACCCATACAGACTACAGATTACGATTGATGAGCCGAAAGCGTATTTTCTCTCAAAGCTCACCTCAGGACCTGCCTTCGTCGTGGAGCGGTCTAATGTCGAGGAAGGGGCCAACTGGACAGACCACCCGCGAGGTACGGGGCCGTTCAAGATGGAGAAATGGCGGCATAATCAGCAGATAGTGCTCGCGGCAAACGCCGATTACTATGCCGGTAAGCCCGCGCTCCCCAGGGTGAACATTTGGATGGGTTCAAACGCCACCGGCGAGCTTCAGCAGTACGAAACGGGCGGGCTGGATGTGGCCGGCGTGCCTACCGGCGATATAGACCGCGTCACCAACCGCAACAGCCCTCTCTCCAAAGAACTACAGTCGGTGCCGGAGCTTTCGGTTACGTACCTGGGGCTTAACCTGCGCCAGAAGCCGTTTGACGACCCCAAGATTCGTGAGGCATTCGCGCTTGCTATAGACCGGCAGAAGATCGCCCGCGTGATGTTCCAGTCGAGGGTACGGCAGGCATCCGGCTTCGTGCCGCCGAACATGGCAGGTTACACCCCTCCTGCACCCGATGAGGGGCTAGATGTTAGCAAAGCACGGCAGTTGATCGCCGAGTCGACCTACAAGGACGTAAAGAATCTGCCCCGCGTGCGGCTCTATACCAGCGGTGACGCCCTTGGACCGATGCTGCAAGACGTGTTCAGCCGGACGCTAGGGATACCGCTTGAGGTGCATGAGGTCGAATGGAGTGACTACCTGGACGGGCTGGAACGGCGAGACTACCCCATGTTCACACTGACGTGGAGTGCCGACTACCCCGATCCGGAGACGTT
>JBBSIK010000273.1:0-4883 GCA_038232115.1 Chloroflexia bacterium | reverse complement strand
CGTTGAAGAAGAGCGTTTCCCCGCTAAAGCAGTTCATCACCGACCGGAAGGCCGCACCCTCCTTGTGCATGTCTATAAATATCTCGCCCAGGCTACCGTCATCATATTCGCCCGTGCGCACATACAGATTGTGGCCCGCGATGGTGGCCTTCTGGGTGTAGCCTGCGCGGCGGTTAGGCAACTTCTCGCGGCGCACTTCCCGCTGGACAGTGTCGGCACCGGCAGCCGATAGCTGCATGACGCGCTGCACCGTCGAGATACCGCCAACCGGCGCATCTTCTTCCTCTTCCTCTTCTTCCTCTCCCCCTATGGAGTTGAGAGGCTGGCTGAGCTTGGAACCGTCTCGGTAAATCGCCACTGCCTTGAGCATGAGCCGCCACGACTTCATGTAGACATCTTCCACGTCATCAATGGTTGTTTCGGTGGGCATGTTAATGGTCTTTGAAATCGCGCCTGAGATAAATGGCTGGGCTGACGCCATCATGTGCAGGTGCGACGACGGGCTGAGGAAGCGCGTGCCCTTGCGACCACATCGGTTGGCGCAGTCGAACACAGGCAGGTGCTCGTCAAGCAGATGCGGCGCACCTTCGACTGTCATCGTGCCGCATACATAGTCGTTGGCGGCGGAGATGTCGGCCCTGGAGAAGCCTAGCACCGGCAGGAGACCATCTCGGCTGCTGATCTGCTCGTCGGTGAGGCCCAGTGTCTCGCGGCAGAACTCCTCGCCCAGCACGAACGGCGAGAAGGCAAAGCTGATGTCGAAGGCCGAGGGCAGAGCGGCTTCCACACGCAGGAGCGCCTCATCATCGAAGCCTAGCTCTCGCAGGTTCTCGTGGTTGATGCCGGGCGAGCCGTCGAGCGTCTTATGCCCCACGCAGTAGGCGATAATGTCGTCAATCTGCTCAGGGCTATAGCCCAGGAAGCGCAGGGCAGAGGGCACAGACTGGTTGATGATCTTGAAGTAGCCGCCACCGGCCAGCTTCTTGAACTTTACAAGTGCGAAGTCCGGCTCGATACCCGTGGTGTCGCAGTCCATCACCAGGCCGATTGTGCCCGTAGGCGCCAATACACTGACCTGCGCGTTGCGATACCCCGATGTTTCCCCCAGTTCCAGAGCCTCGTCCCACGCTATCTTGGCGGCTGCATGCAGACCGGCGGGGCAATTGGCGGGAGAGATACCTGCGGGCCTCACGGTAAGCCCTTCGTACTCCTTGTCCCTGGCATAATGAGCAGCGCGACGATGATTGCGGATCACGCGTAGCATCTGGTCTCGATTGGCGTCGTAGCGGTCGAACGCGCCCAATTCGGAAGCGATCTCAGCCGAAGTCGCATATGCCACGCCTGTCATTATCGCTGTGAAAGCGCCACAAAGGGCGTAACCACTCGGCGAGTCATACGGTATACCTAGCCGCATCAGGAGCGCGCCCAGATTGGCATAACCGAGGCCCAGGGTGCGGTACAGATATGAGCGCATGGCGATCTCTTCGCTGGGGTACTGCGCCATCGCCACGCTGATCTCAAGTGTCAGGGTCCACAGGCGGGATGCGTGCCTGTATGCCTCTATGTTGAGCACCTTGTCGGGGTCGTCGGCCATGAAGTGGAGCAGGTTGAGGCTTGCGAGGTTGCAAGCGGTATCATCCAGGAACATGTACTCGCTGCAAGGATTACTTCCGTTGATCCGCCCATCATTGGGGCAGGTGTGCCACTCGTTTATCGTCGTATCGAACTGCACGCCGGGATCGGCGGAAGCCCACGCGGCTTTGCCGATGCGGTCCCACAACTCGCGCGCCTTGAGCGTCTTGCTCGGCTTGCGGTCGGTGCGGCGAATGAGGTCCCAGTCCAGGTCCTTCTGCACGGCGTCCACGAAGCCGTTGGACATTCGCACCGAGTTATTAGAGTTCTGGCCACTCACCGTGAAGTATGCTTCGCCTTCCCAGTCGCTGTCGTATATCGGGGAATCAAAGGTGGTCATCCCCTGCTCGGCAAGCCCTATGGCGCGAGCGATGATACCATCAGGCACACCGTTCTCTCGGGCAGCGCGCAGAGTCTTCTTGTATGCCTTTGCGGCGACTGACTTCTCGGTTTCGAGTGCGTCCTCCCGAACGTGCCAGGCCTGCATCAGCACATTGAGGTGCTTGCGGCACTGGATCGAGCCTGCCACCAGGGCGGCCACCTTCTGCTCCTCGACTACCTTCCAATCAATGAACTTCTCGATGTCAGGGTGGTCTACGTCCACGATCACCATCTTGGCGGCGCGCCGTGTGGTGCCACCCGACTTTATAGCCCCCGCTGCTCTGTCGCCTATCTTGAGAAAGGACAGGAGGCCACTGGAGCGACCACCACCCGACAGACTCTCGTTCTCGCCGCGCAAGGCGGAGAAATTGGATCCGGTCCCAGACCCGTATTTAAAGATGCGTGCCTCCCGCACCCACAGGTCCATAATGCCGCCCTCGTTCACCAGGTCGTCGTCAACAGACTGGATGAAACAGGCATGAGGCTGAGGTCGCTCATATGCAGAGGTGGATTTCTTTAGCTGCTTATCTGCATCATCCACGTAATAGTGCCCTTGAGCGGGGCCAGCTATACCATACGCCCAATGGAGACCAGTGTTGAACCACTGCGGCGAATTGGGCGCGGCATATTGCGATGCGAGCATGAAGCGCATCTCGTCATAGAAGCCACGGGCATCCTCCTCCGAGGAGAAATAGCCGCCTTTCCAGCCCCAATAGGCCCAGCACCCTGCCAGCCGGTGAAATACTTGCTGGGAATCCAGTTCACCACCGAATCGCGCCTCTTCCGGCAGTTTGGCGAGAGCAGCTTCGTCAGGCTCTGAGCGCCAGAGCCATTCAGGAACACCCTCTTCCGGCACCTGCTTCAGTACAGTGGCGACCCCGGCTCGGCGAAAATACTTCTGGGCTAGTATATCGGTGGCGACCTGCGACCAGGCTTCGGGCACCATGACGTTCTCAGCCTTGAACACTACCGTTCCGTCGGGGTTGCTGATCTTGGACGTGCGAGGCACAAAGTTCAGCGTAGAGTATGCGTCGACGGCTTCGGTGAAATAGCGTGGAATGTGCATTCAGAGACTCCTTTAAGCCCTATGCAGGGCTTTCTTTCCCTTGACCTCAATTTTAGTGCCTTACGCCTTTGCCTCTTTGGTGCGCGTGGCCTTATTTGCTCCGGCTAAACTGGGCAGACCATCAGCAGGTTCGTCTTCCGCACTGGCTGTGGTCTCTCCCCCTTCCCCTCCCTCTCCCTGGTCCTGGAGGCCCGCCATCACTTCTCGCATCTCATCGAGGTCCGCGAAGTTGCGGTAGACCGAGGCAAAGCGGATGTACGCCACCTCGTCAAGCTCGCGCAGTTTCTGCATCACCAGCTCACCTATTTGCTTGGAGGATACTTCTGAAGCCCCCATATTGAAGAGTTGCGTCTCTATGCCGTTGACCGCCTCCTCTAGCCGGTCGGCAGACACAGGACGCTTTGTTACCGCGAGGGCTATGCTCCGGTGGAGCTTGTCGCGGCTGTACTCTTCACGGGTATTCTCCTTCTTGACCACAGTCAGACCGATGCGCTCCACGCGCTCGAACGTGGTGAAGCGGCGCTCGCAGTGCTTGCACTTGCGGCGGCGTTTCACGACATCACCGTCTGCTGACAAGCGGCTGTCGGTGACCTGGGTATCTTCGTGGTGGCAATAAGGACACTTCATAATATCTCCATCCTGGATATACGAACCTACTATATGTTGTGTAAGGCAACACACATGCCCAAGATGTTGTGTAGTTCATAATATTGCATAACGATCGGCCTGTCAATAGGGTTATACACAACATTTTGTAGCTTGTAGAGAGTCTTGGAAAGTTTTCCACAATATCTTGTATAGTTATCCACATTCATTATACACTAACACGAACTTTTGTGCTAATACCAGACATACAGTAAGGGACCGGAATAGTGGTCAAGGCATTGCAGCAACAAACATGAATTGAACCCTGCACGCGGAAGAGACGATAATCTTATAAGGTGGACATTCGGTACCATTGCTACACAGAGGGCAGGTTGGGTACTAGCGAAACGATATGCCTAAGCGTTGCTCTTCGCTCATGCGCGGTTTTCGCCTCGTACCTTGTTACTCGCTGCGATTCCGTACTCCAACTTTGAACGCTTACGATCTACAATTCTCGCAAACAAAAAGGAAGTACCCAATCCGGCACTTCCTCACAATGCAATCACCGCTGTGCTAACTTTGCGCCAGCACAAGCGCCATGTCAAGTGCGAAAACTAACTGAACTCAGGCTCTATCAGACCATAGTTGCCGTCATTGCGGCGATACACCACGCTGACCTTCTCGTCCTCCGCGTTCCAGAAGACGAAGAAGTTGTGCCCCAACAGGTCCATCTGCTCGACGGCTTCCTCCGGGTGCATCGGCTTGACGCTGAATCGCTTGACACGGACGATAGAGCCTTCAGCGTCGTCCGCGCCGTCCGAGGTGTAGAGACCAGCAGGCACCTCGGCGGGGGCTGCCATCTCGATCACGCTGGGGGCACCTGTGGAGACGTTCATGTCAGCTGCCGACTTGCCTAAGCTCTGCCCACCCTTCTTGCGGCGGTCCATGCGGGTCTTGCGGCGCTCCAGCTGCCTGCCCAGGTGGTCTATGCCCTGGTCAACGGCGGTAAGCAATTCGTCGTTGACCACTTCAGCGCGCACGATATTGTTGCGGGTATGCAGTGTGAACTGCGCCACGTACTGCATGCGCTGTGCGTTCTGGCGAGTCGGCTGTTGGGCGAGCGCCACCTCTGAAGACTCCAGGTCGTCTAGCAATCGCTGGAACCGTTGCAGGCGCTTGCGGATGTGATCTTCAACTTCGGGTCCCAGCTTGAAGTTCT